>CAZIVN010000386.1:0-1001 GCA_964542685.1 uncultured Halobacteriales archaeon | reverse complement strand
TCACCGAGGAACTGACCGACATCGACATCGTGAAGTGGCAACTCCGGGTCGCCGCCGGCGAGGCCATCTCGTTCTCGCAGGACGAGGTGGAACTGGAGGGCCACGCGATGGAGTTTCGCATCAACGCCGAGAACGCCGCCAACGACTTCGCACCCGCGACCGGCGGGAGCCTCCAGACGTACGACCCGCCGGGTGGCATCGGCGTCCGCCTCGACGACGCACTCCGGCAGGGTGACACACTCGTCACCGACTACGACTCGATGATAGCGAAGTTGATCGTCCACGGGAGCGACCGGGCCGAGTGCATCGAGCGTAGCAAGCGCGCACTCGCCGAGTACGACATCGAGGGCGTGGTGACCGTCGTCCCCTTCCACCGCCTGATGCTCACCGACGACGCGTTCGTCGGCGGCCTCCACGACACGAAGTACCTCGACGAAGAGCTCGCGGACGAGCGGATCCTGGAGGCCCAGGAGCGCTGGGGTTCCGAGACGGTCACCGCCGACGACGAGGACGTCGTCGAACGCGAGTTCACCGTCGAGGTCAACGGCAAGCGCTTCGAGGTGAACCTGGAGGAACGCGGCGGCGTACCGGTCGCGCCCGCCAGCGGGGGCGACGGCAGTGGCGGCGGTGGGTCGAGCGCCCCGCGCAGGACCGACAGCGGCGGCGACGACGCGGTCGTTGCGGAGGGCGGCGAAACCGTCGACGCCGAGATGCAGGGGACGATTCTCTCCGTCGACATCGCGGAGGGTGACGAGGTCGCGCCGGGGGACGTACTCTGCGTGCTGGAGGCGATGAAAATGGAGAACGACGTCGTCGCCGAACGCGGCGGGACGGTCTCGCAGGTGCTCGTCGGCGAGGGCGAGAGCGTCGACATGGGCGACACGCTGTTCGTCCTGGAGTAGGCGAAATCGGAGAACAACTACCGGGAGCGGGCGCCCCGGCTCAGAGCAGTTCGTCGAACTCCTTGTGGCCCTGGATGTCGACGCCCTCGGCGTCGATCT
>CAZIVN010000385.1:0-1031 GCA_964542685.1 uncultured Halobacteriales archaeon | reverse complement strand
GATGACAGAAACAAAACGACACGCACGACGGAAGATCCCGTCGGACAGCGGGGGTGACAGCGCCGACCCGGCGCCAGACCGGATCGTCTCGGAGGGGAAGTCGATCCAGTCCGTCGTCGACAGCGCGAGTGCCGGCGACGTCATCAGAATCGGGGATGGGATCTTCAGAGAGCAGGTCGTGGTCGAGGAGGAGGTCACGCTCGTCGGTGCCGGGGCGGGAGCGACCCGGATCAGCGCCCCGTCCACAGTCGAGGCGCGGTTCGACCACAAGAACGTGGGCGTCCACCCGGTCGTCTCGCTGGAGGCCGACGGCGCGGCGGTGCGGGACCTGACCGTCGACGGGGACCGGCAGGGCGACGGCACCGACTGTTTCGTCGGCGTGGCCAGCCACGACGCGAGCGTCTACGTCGGGGACGTGACTGTCACGCAGGTCCGCAGGGACGGCAAGGGCGCGAGCGGGATCGGCGTCCTCGCCGCCAACTACGACGACGCCGAGCGGCTGGCCTACGTGGAGGGCTGTACCGTCCACGAGTACGGCAACAGCGGTATCATCGGGGCGGGCGAGGGCCTCGACGTCCACGTCAGCGAGAGCGCAGTGACGGGGCGTGGCCACAAGCAGAGTGGCTCACAGAACGGACTCGTGATGCGAGAGGTCTCCCGGGCCACCGTGGTCGGGAACACCGTCAGCAGCAACTACCACACGGGGAGCACCCTCGGCGCCGGGGTCGCGCTGTACGGCGCGGGGGACGTCTTCGTCGCCTGGAACACGCTCGAACGCAACGGCTCCGGACTCTGCGGGATCCGCGCCGGCGACATCGTCGCACGGCGGAACAACCTCGAGAGGAACGCGATCGGTGCGTTCAGCCGCGAGTCGGCCACCTTCGACGCGACGAACAACTGGTGGGGAACTTCGGACGGCCCCTCGGCCGCCGACGGCAGCGGGCCGGACGCGGCCGACCCCGAGACAGGTGCCGTCCCCGGGGGAGAGGGCGACAGCGTCGCCGGCGTCCGCTGGGATCCCCACAGTACCA
>CAZIVN010000384.1:0-1047 GCA_964542685.1 uncultured Halobacteriales archaeon | reverse complement strand
CCACAGCCGGTGAGCACCTTGACCGGCATGATGGTCGCCTCCGTCGAGACGCCGCCCTCGACGCCCTCGTTGTTGCCGCGGACGGCGTCGGCGGAGCCCGCGACGTGGCTGCCGTGGTCGTCGTCGTCGGACCACGCGTAGTTACAGTCGTTGCCGTTGTACCCCTCACGACCGAACCGGCAGCCGCCGCTCTCGTCGCCACAGGCCGTCTCGAAGGCCGCCCCCAGCGAGGGGTCGACGTTGTCCGCCAGGTCCGGGTGGTCGTCGTCGACGCCCGAGTCGAGGACCGCGATGGTCGCGCCGCTGCCTGTCGTCCCGTCGGAGTGGAGGACGTCGGCGTCGACGCGGTCGATGCCGACCGGCAGTTTCTCGGCCAGTTTGTACGCCTTGCCGTTGGGCTCGACGTACTCGATGTTGGGGTTGTTCTCCAGGCCCTTCCGCGCCTCCGCGGAGAACTGCCCGACGAGGGTCTTCCCGACGTGACCGAAGTCGATCGTCTTGCGTACGTTGTCGGCCGCCCGCTCTGCGGCCGCGGTTCCGCGAGCTTTCGCACCGGGTTTGATCCCGACGTTGTACTCGTCGACGGACTCCTCGGCCGCCGCCATGCCCGCCGTCGTGGCCGCCAGACCGGCCCCGACGCCTTTCAGTAGTGATCGCCGCGAGACTGGATTGTTATTGTCTCCCATGCGGACCGATGGCTAGCGTCATGGATTATATATTTAACTATGTGACCTGGAATTCAACCCATTCAAAGATATTTTTACCTATGCTACAAGTTCTCAAAAATGCACCACCAGTACATATTAATCCACTAGTGTTCAATAGTGTTCATTTCGGAGGCGTCTGGAGCCGCGGGTTTGTCGGTTTATCTAAGCGTTGTGGCCGAGCGCGCGAGCGGAACCGATCTATCGCTCGCACAGACGTACCAGATGTATATCACTCCTGAGCGCCCGCTTCGGACGTCCAGAGCGACGGGTTCTCGACCAGGCACGCTGGGAAGCGACGAGCGTGCACGGCCCCGCGCGCAGCGAGTGCGCGGTCGACCGG
>CAZIVN010000383.1:0-1081 GCA_964542685.1 uncultured Halobacteriales archaeon | reverse complement strand
GTTCCCCTGACATACTGTTCCGTCCACCCAAGGGCGTATAAAAACTTGTGGGCGAGGTGTCGCCTGTCGGAACCGAGGGCGGCGCGACGCTCCGACACGCTTACGGCCGGGCGCGGGCCACCCCCTTGCATGCCCGACCCACTGGACGCCGTCTCGCCGCTGGACGGCCGGTACGCCGGCCGAACCGAACCCCTCCGAGAGTTCGCCAGCGAGGCGGCGCTGATGCGCGCACGGGTTCGCGTCGAGGTCGAGTACCTGGTCGCACTCGCCGACCTCGACGCCACCCCACTGGAACTGGACGACGCCGAACGGGACCACCTGCGGGACTGCTACCGCGAGTTCGACCGGGCGGACGCCGACCTGATCAAGCGCCTGGAGACGGACGGCTACGAGGAGTACGCCGCGACGAACCACGACGTCAAGGCCGTCGAGTACTTCCTGCGGGTTCGGCTTCCCGACGACCGTGACGACGTCGTCCCGTGGATTCACTTCGGCCTGACCAGCGAGGACGTGAACAACCTCGCGCATCGCCTCCTGCTCCGGGGGGCGGTCAGGGGGGTCATCCTCCCGGAACTGATCGCCGTCCGGGACGACCTCGCGGAGATGGCACGGCAGTACCGGGCGGTTCCGATGCTGTCGCGAACCCACGGCCAGCCGGCGACCCCCACGACGTTCGGCAAGGAACTGGCGGTGTACGCGGCCCGCCTCGGCCGTGCCGTCGGACGCGTTCGCCAGGCGACCGACGACCTGTCGGGCAAACTCGGCGGTGCCTCCGGAACGTACGCCGCCCACGACGCCGCCTACCCGGACGCCGACTGGCGGGCGTTCGCCCGCGAGTTCGTGACGGGCCTGGACCTCGAGTTCACGCCGCTTTCGACCCAGGTCAACCCCTGTGACGACCTCGCGACGCTGTTCGACGCCGTCCGCGGGGTGAACAACGTCTTGCTCGACCTGGACCTGGACGTCTGGCTGTACGTCTCGGACCGCTACCTCGGCCAGGAGGCGGCTGCGGGCGAGACGGGCTCGTCGACGATGCCACACAAGGTCAACCCGATCGACTTCGAGAACAGCGAGGGCAACC
>CAZIVN010000382.1:0-1210 GCA_964542685.1 uncultured Halobacteriales archaeon | reverse complement strand
GCGAAGTTCTTGCCCGTCTCGCCGAGGACGACGACGACGCCGCCGGTCATGTACTCACAGCCGTGGTCGCCGACGCCCTCGACGACGGCCCTGACGCCGGAGTTCCTGACCGCGAACCGCTCGCCGGCCTGCCCGTTGACGTAACACTCGCCGTCGGTGGCGCCGTACAGCGCGACGTTGCCGACGACGACGTTGTCCGCCGCGGCGAACGCCGCCTCGTCTGGCGTCCGGACGACGAGTTTTCCGCCGGACAGCCCCTTCCCGAGGTAGTCGTTGGCGGCGCCCTCGAGGAGCATCGTCACGCCCTCCGCGCCGAAGGCGCCGAAGCTCTGGCCGGCGCTGCCCTCGAAGTGACACGTGATGGTGTCCGCGGGGAGGCCGTCGCCGCCGTGGGCAGACACGACCCGGTTGGACAGCGTCGCGCCGACCGCGCGGTCGCCGTTGCCGATCTCGGCCGCGACGTCGACCGGTTCGGCACGCTCGAGGGCCGGCCGTGCGGCCTCGATCAGGTCCCAGTCGAGGACGTCGTCGACGTCGTGGTCCTGTGGGCGGGTCCGGTACCGGTCGTCGCCGTCTGGAGCGACGAGCAGGTCCGAGAGGTCCAGGCTCGCTGCCCTGGACCCGTCGAGGTCCGAGCGCTGTTCCAGGGCGTCGACCCGCCCGATCATCTCCTCGACGGTCCGGAAGCCGAGGTCGGCCATGATCTCGCGCAGGTCCTGCGCGATGAACCGCATGTAGTTGATCACGTGTTGTGGTTCGCCGGGGAACCGCTCCCTGAGGGACTCGTCCTGGGTCGCGATACCGACCGGGCAGGTGTTCTCGTGGCACTGCCGGGCCATCACGCACCCGGAGGTAACAAGCGACGCCGTCCCGAACGTGTAGCCCTCGGCGCCCAGAAGCGCCGCGACGGCCACGTCCCGCCCGGTCTTCATCCCGCCGTCGGTCGTGATCTTGATCCGCGAGCGCAGGCCCGTCTCCCGGAGGGTCTGGTTCGCCTCCGCGACGCCCAGCTCCCACGGGAGGCCGGCGTGTTTGATCGACGTCTTGGGAGAGGCGCCGGTGCCGCCGGAGTTCCCCGAGACGTGGACGACGTCGGCGTTTGCCTTCGCCACGCCCGCAGCGATGGTCCCGATGCCCGCTTCGGCGACCAGTTTGACGTTCACGTCGGCCTCGGGGTTGGCCGCCTTCAGGTCGTGGATCAGCTGTTTCA
>CAZIVN010000381.1:0-1226 GCA_964542685.1 uncultured Halobacteriales archaeon | reverse complement strand
CCTCGCCGTGTTCCGAACAGCGGCCGTTCTGGAGGACGCGCGTACAGTCCTCCTCCGGACACCGCTTGATGAGGCCACTGCCGCTCTGGATGTCGACGAGCGCGCCCTCGACGGTCGTCGAGTCGTCGCCGACCTCGATGTCCTCGTCGAGTTCCTCGATGACCGTCGTGCGGTTGAGCTTCACCGAGTACCGGCCCTGGTACTCGTCGGTGACGACGTTCTCCAGGCGGTACGAGGCCCCCTCGTCGAGAGCGGGCAGGTCCGACTTCGCCCACTTGGTGAACTTGATGGTGCCCGTTTCGTCGCCCAGCAGGCCGACCTGGCCCACCGAGTCGCTCCGCGGGTCCCAGAGTTCGACGACGGTGGCGGTCACGTCGACCCACTGTTCTGGTTCGTCGACCTCGCCGACGCCGACGTGCTCGTTCGAGCCGCCGCCGCCCAGGTCGTCCCGTTCGAGGCCGGCCTCGTCGAGGTAGCTGCTGGTGACGCTCCGTCTGGCCTCCTCGACGGGGACCTTGTACTCGTCGACGAGCGTCTCCAGGCGCTCGTGAATCTCCTCGACGGTCACGTCGATGTGGTCCGCGAACTGTTCGTGTACGTCTTCGGCGTGTTGCCGCAGGTCTGACTCAGTCATAGGCTGTCACACGTCTCCGTCTGTGTTTCAGTGGGAGACGCATCGACCTTCGCGCCGGACGGTATTTAAATTGTCGGAGGCGGGGTGAAAGTGTAATCGGGAGACGTGACCGCCCCGGCTCGTGAGGTCGACGCCGTCGAGCGGTTCTCCGCCGGGCGACGAGCGGAACTGGACTGATCGGCACACGTCGCACCGATCCACGGACTTTTGCCCGTCCCGCCCGTCCCGCCGGCAATGAGTTCGCTCCCGCTGTCGGCGCCCGCGCCGGACGCGCCGCCCGTCGCCGACGACGGCGTCTGGTTGACCTGCATCGCCTGTGGCGAGACGTTCGCCCCCTTCGACGCCGTGCGCTACACCTGCGACGACTGCGACGGCCTGCTCGAGGTTCGCTATGCCGACCTGCCGACGTGGGCGGACTTCGACGACGACCGCGAGGGCGTCTGGCGGTACGCCGCGGCGCTCCCCTTCTCCGAGGGCGTGAGCCTCCCCGAGGGCGGCACGCCCCTGCACGAGGTCCCCGACCTGCGCGCGGAGGTCGGCGTCGACGCCCTCCGCGTGAAACACGAGGGGATGAACCCCACGGGCAGTTTCA
>CAZIVN010000380.1:0-1262 GCA_964542685.1 uncultured Halobacteriales archaeon | reverse complement strand
ACAACGGCGTCCTGGAGGTCGTCCTCCAGAAGCGCGACGCCGACGACTCGGCCGACATCGACGTGAACTGACGACCGCAGCGGGGCGGTCGATCGCGGTCTACTCCTCGCCGTCCGCGCGTTCCCTGACCAGCGCCGCCAGTCGGTCGTGGAACTCCGGTTCGTACTTCGTCGCCGCGTCGACGGTCGGCCGGGCGTTGGTCTCGCCGACCACGACCCCGTCTCCGTCGCCGCTCACCAGCAGGTCGACGCCCAGCAGGTCAACGCCAAGTTCGGCGGCGACGCGTTCGGCCACGCGGCGCAGGTCGGGCGCGAGGTCGACCCCCTCGGCCTCGGCGCCGCGGTGGACGTTGTGCTTCCAGCGCCCCTCGGCCAGGGCGTCCTCGGGCAGGCGTCGCTCGACGGCACCGACGTACTCGCCGGCGACGACCATCACCCGGTAGTCCGTGGCGTCGGGGACGTACTCCTGGACGAGGTACGTCTTGTCGCCGGTCGCCCGGTAGTCGTGGACCAGGTCGAGGTAGTCGGTGATCCCGAGCAGCGTGTCCGGGTCGGCCGCCTTCGCCACGCCGATGCCCCGGGTCGTGGAGTTCGGCTTGACCACGAGCGGGTAGCCGATCCGGTCGGCCGCCGCGAGCACCGCGTCGTCGTCTGCGGGGTTCGAGACGGCGACGGTCTCCGGGACCGGGATCCCGGCCCGTGCCAGGCTGGCCAGCACGCCGGCCTTGTTCCGCGAGGTCAGCACCGCCTCGCGGCCGTTGACCCAGGGCACGTCCAGGGCCGCCGAGAGGACGTCGCCCTCCTGGATCCGGCCGGGGTACACCCAGCCGACGTCGGCGTCGTCGGGCCCGAACGGCGTCGCCCCGGGGGCGAGCGGGAGCGTCCGCTCGCTGGAATCGCAGTGGACCAGCGAGATGCCGCGCTCGGCCATCGGTTCGCGGAGTCGCTCGAAGGTCTCCGCGTCGTTGGCCATCGCGAGGTCGAGCATGTTCGGTGATACGGAACGCGGGGGATAAAACTACAGATCCCGGGTGCCGGCGTTCGCTGCCGTCGCCGTTCGGCGTCGTCACTGGCCGTGCAGCGAACGGGAGGAGAACGGCGCCGTTACGAGATCAGCAGGTCCTCGCCGCGTTCGACGTCGATCCGACAGGGTGGCGAGATCTTGTTGTACGCGCGGCGGAACGCCTCCTTGCCGACGTCGGCCTGAGCGACGTCGCAGTACAGCGTGAACAGGCGCGCACCGTTCTCGATGCGGGCGGCGGT
>CAZIVN010000379.1:0-1331 GCA_964542685.1 uncultured Halobacteriales archaeon | reverse complement strand
TCCACGCCGGGAAGCGCCCCCTCCAGGCGACTGTAGTACTCCTGGGAGAACGTCGACGCGACGAGGTCGCTCGCTTCGGCGGCGAAGGCAGTGTCGACTGTGGCGACCCGGGCGACGAGTCGTTCCTCGTCGTCCTGCCCATCGCCCTCCTCGCCGTCGTCGGTCGGCTCCGGTTCCGTCTCGGTCTCCGGGTCGGCCTCGGTGTCCGTCCCGGCACCGCCGCCGGTCGTGTCCGGGCCGCGCTCCGTGGTCGATTCTCCGTCCTCTCCCTCGTCCGACAGCCCCTCGCAGCCGGCCAGCGCCACCGTCAACGCACCCGCACCGCCCGCTCGCAGGAAGGCCCGTCTGCTGGGTTTCTCCCGGTCTGTGTCGTCGCTGACCATAACCACCAGTTACGAGGATCGGTCCTAAAGGTGGGCTCTAACTGGATAGTGACGCTCGGTTGACACCTTCGAGGGTCGCCAGGGCGTGCCGAGTGGCCCCGGTCACTCCCCGTAGGTCGCGCTCACCTGCACGAACCGGCCGTCCTGTGCGAACGACCGGTCGACCGCGTCGACGCCGAGCGTCTCCCTCAGGGCTGCCAGTTCGACGGCGTCCTCCGAGGGGTAGACCAGCGCCGCCCTCGCCTCGGTGAACGTCTCGCCGTCCATCCACGTCGACTGTGCGAGGCCGTTCGCGTCCGTGAACGGGGAGAAGTCGACCCGTTCGTCGCTCTGGTCGGGGATGGTCTCGCGCTCCCGATGGACCAGGACCGTGAAGTCGCCCGTCGCACCGGTCTCGTAGAGCCACTCGACCTCGTCGTTGCCCTCGTACCACCGATTGAGGTCGCCGGCGGCCGTCGCGAGCATCGTCGCCACCTCGTCGGGTGACTCCGCGGCGACGACGTACGTCCCGCCGTACGCGACCGAGAAGTCGGCGTCCGTGTGGACGTACACGCCGGCCGTCTCGCTCTCCGTGAACGGCCCCTCGGAGACGGCGGTGTCGAGGCGTCCGGTGTCGAAGTCACCGAGGTACAGCTGGACGGTGCCCAGGAACACGCCGGTCTCGGCGGGCACCTCGGCTGGATCGACGTCCTCTTGCCGGACCGCCGAGCCGACGACTTCCTCGCCGATGCCCCTCGTGCCGAGTTCCTGCCAGAACAGCCGTGCGAAAGCGCCCGCGAGGAACGGGTTGGCCATCGGATCCGGCCGCTGGACCTCCTCCTCGAGGCCGCCGGACTCCAGAATCGACGCGACGTCGTACTGCCAGAGGCCACGCGAGTCGGCGAACACCGGGAGTTCCGAGGGCTCGGGGATCCAGTCGGTCCAGGGCGGCGCCTCGCCGACGACGAT
>CAZIVN010000378.1:0-1335 GCA_964542685.1 uncultured Halobacteriales archaeon | reverse complement strand
TGTCCTTCGCGGCGACGAACAGGTGCGTGGCGCCGTCGGGCACCTCGACGGTCGCCGAGCGCTGGCTCCCGTCGTTGGTCGCGATAGCGAAGTCTTCGAGGACGTTCGTCGGGAGCCCGCCGTAGTACGTGTTCGAAGTCCTGATCGCGGGCCCGGCGTCGATGGCGTCGGGGACGCGGTGGAGGCCGCCGCTCTCGAGGGTTGCGCTCCCGCTGAACACGCCGATCATCCCCTTGCCGGCGGTGCCGAACGGCGATCCGCGGTAGAACTCGCCGACTCGCGAGAGTGTGATCCGGTCGCCCGGCGAGACCCCGTACTCCGACAGCGCGATCGGTTCGGTGTCGCCCGCGCCGTCGTTGTTCGTTCGGAGGTACGTCGCCGTCACCGGGAGGTCGACGACCGCGATGGCCTCCTCGTCGTCCGTGACCGTGATCGTCTCGCAGTCCGCGACGTCGTCGCCGGCGGCGTTCTCCGCGCGGATCCGCGGCGTGATCTGGCCGGGCGAGGTCGCCGTGAACGACGCCACGAAGTCGTCGCCGTCGGACAGTTCGTACTCGCCGTCACCGTCCACGTCGAAGAACACCTCTGTGGCGTCGCTCTCGCCCGCGTCGATCGTGATCTCGTCGCCGACGGTGGCCTCGGTCGGCGACACCGAACAGGTGGCAGTCGCCGGGGCCGGTTCCGTCACCGTGATCGTCTCGCAGGTGGCCGTGTCGCTCAGATCGCCGCTCCGGGCGGTTACCGTCGGGGTGTACTCGCCGGGCGCGTCGAACGACACCGTCACCACGAAGTCGGTCTCGTCGACGATGTCCGCCGTCCCGTCTCCCTGGAGGTCGACGGCGACCCACCCGGCCGTGCTGTCAGCGGCGTCGATCGTCACCGCCTCGCCGACGGTCACCGCCGTCGACGACACCGAACACTCGGCGGACGGCGAGACGTCGGTGACGCTGACGGGTTCGCACTCGACCGGATCCGCTCGCTCGTCGCCGGCGATCACGACGGGCCTGTACGTGCCCGGATCTCTGTACCGGTGTTCGTACACGAACTCCCCTCGCGTCCAGTAGGGAATCCCGTCGCCGGTCGGGACGATGCCGACCATCTCGGCGCCCTCCGTCGCCGACGCGTCGAACCGTACCTTCTCGCCGACGGCCACCTCCGTCGGGGACACCTCGCATGCCAGCGTCGGTGGGGGGCGTTCGGTCACCGTGATCGGCTCACAGGACGCCGTCTCGGTTTCGCCGTCGCCCGCGACGGTGACCGTCGGCGCGTACTCCCCCGGTTCGTCGAACTCGACGGAGATCGACAGGTCGTCGCTGTCGGAGACGTCCGACTCGC
>CAZIVN010000377.1:0-1364 GCA_964542685.1 uncultured Halobacteriales archaeon | reverse complement strand
CGGACTCGAACGTGAGTCGGTGGACGACCTCGCCGTCGATCTCGATCTCCCGGCGCGCGACGAACGCCCCGGTGTAGTTGAGCACGTCACCGTCTGAAGGGTAGCCTGGCTGTGTCATTTGCTGGTCCGCGTCGTTCGTCCGACCCCATCCCTGTGGTCGAACTGATCGGTCGGTTGTACGCCCCGAACAACGACAACACGTTGTTCTTTTTCCCCCAAGTTTCGGCCAATAGTTTGAACCTTAATGGTATAAATCTGTCGCCAAGGGGAACACTATTGTGCCTGAAGGTTCCAAAAAGAACAACTCGATGTACGTATTCGGCTTCCCTCAGGCCTCGCGGACGCAGGACCGATCGATCGGCGTCCCCCTTCTCGACGGCCTCCTGACCCATGACGGCTGACGACGTGCCCGACGTGCTCGTGCGCTCGCTCACACGTCACAACCCCTGGTGGCGCGACGGCGTCGACGCGCTCGAGGGCGACCTTCCCCACCGGCAGAAGAGCGATTTCTACCATCTCGCCAGACCCGACGAGGGGTCTTCTCAGTTCGCGGACTCGCCCGTGGTCGGTCTCGTGGGCCGCCACGGCGTCGGCAAGACGACGCTCCTCTACCAGTTCGTGCAACATCACCTCAACGACGGCGTCGCACCCGAACGTTTCTGCTACGTGCCGTTCGACGCGAACGCGCTGTACCAACTCCACTCGGCCGAACAACTCCGGCGGGCGCTCAGACACTACGACGGCAGAGTCCTCGGCCGACTCGACGATCCAGACCCCCACTACTTGCTTCTCGACGACGTCCACCGCGTTCGACACGACGACAAGCCGGGCGTCGACGGGTGGGGAACCGTCGTCCGGGACGCACTCGACGACGGCCCCGCGGGGCGGAACGTCGTCGTCGCTGCCGGCGCACCCGAACACGTCGACAGCGAACTCGACCGCGTCGGATTCGACGCGAGCCAGCGAGACGTCCAGCCGATTCTCCCCGAGAAGTTCCGCGACCACGTCTTCGCCACCTACCCCGACCTCGAAGACGGCGACACACGCGTCAGTCCGACGCCGCTCCGCAGCGGCGACGGCAGCCTCCCGCGAGCGCTGGAAACCGACGACACCGCCGCACTGATAGAGACGCTGCGCGACCAGCACGCCCGGGTCGCCGACGTCTCTCGGCAGATCCAGTCACAGGTGATCCACTACCTCGCACTCGGCGGGGTCCTCAGTTTCATCGCGGACGGACTTACCGTCGAGGCAGTCGACGGCGACGCTTACCAGCTCCTTTATCGCAATCTAACTGCGACGCTGTACCAGGACGCCCCGAGCCTGGAGTCGGTCCGAACCATCGGCGACCTCGAACGCCTGTGTGC
>CAZIVN010000376.1:0-1391 GCA_964542685.1 uncultured Halobacteriales archaeon | reverse complement strand
CGAACTCGTCGAAGCCGACGCCCAGGCGCTCTAAGGTCTCCTGCATCCCGCCCAGCACCGCGTCGACGACGCTCCCCACGCGCTCGTAGGTCTCCTCGTCGCCGTCGTCGAGGCCGGCGATGATGTCGGCGATCTCGGCCTCGGCGGCTGCGACCTCCGCCTCGGGTCCGTCCTCGAGGAACTCGTTGCCCGCGCGGTAGTACCGGACCATCTCGTAGTCGGGCTTCTCCCGTTCGGGCTCGGGCAGGTCGGCCTCGTCGAACGTCTCGTAGGCCCAGGTGAAAATCGCCATCTGCCGGCCGGCGTCGTTGACGTAGTAGTGGCGTTCGACGTCGTAGCCGGCCCGCTCCAGGACGTTCGACAGCGCGTCGCCGATGATGGGGTTGCGCGCCCGGCCGACGTGGACTGGCCCGGTGGGGTTCGCGGAGGTGTGTTCGACGACGACCGAGGTGTCGCGGTCGGGGAGACGCCCCCAGTCGTCGCGGCGGGCGGCGTCGACGGTGTCGCCGACGTACCGCGCTGTCGGGTGGAAGTTGAGGTACGGCCCCTGGGTGTCGACGCCCGCGACGTACGTCGCGTCCGCGACGTCCAGGGCGTCGGCGACGTCGTCGGCCACTGCGGGCGGCGCGGCACCGACCTCGCCGGCGAGTCGGAACGCCACGCTGGAAGCGAGGACGGCGTCGACGTCGTCGGGCGGTTCCTCGATGCCGAGGTCGTCGGCCGGGAGGTCGAGCGCCCTCAACGCGTCGCCGAGGGCGTCCTCGACCTCCGAACGGAGAGACAGGAACATAGAGGTTCGTTTTCGGCGGGCCGGTATAGGGGTAACGAGTCGGTCGCGCGGCTCGCCCGGCAGGCGAACCGCATCCTCGTCGCCGGACCGATTCGCCAGGGTGCCGTCTCGTCCGGACGGGAGCGGCGCGCCCTACCCGGTCCACCTGATCTCGTACTCCAGTTCGTAGCGCTGCTCCCCGGTCTCGGAGTCGGTGAGTCGCTCGAGTTCGACCTCGAACAGCGGCGACTCCGGGACCGCTACCTCCTGGGTCGTCGACGCGTCCTCCAGCGTGACGGTCCCCGACTCGATCTCTTCGGCGGCGGCGACGAGCACGTCGGCGATCTCGGCCCGAGTGTGCGATTCCTCCGTCTTGAACAGTTGTTCTTCGGGCATCACGTGACACTTCGCTCCTGGGGGCAATAGAGTCGTGCGTCGATTCTCGGTCCACGGGAATTCCCTCCACGTCGTCGGTGCGCAGCAGGGTATCGCCGCACACCGGTTCTCTCCGAGTGTCCGCTACCGGAGGAACAGACCCTTTAGCCCCCGGTACGTTCCCACGCACGACATGAGCGACGCCGAGGACGGTCCGAAACAGGTGTCGGACCCAAATTACCACAAC
>CAZIVN010000375.1:0-1403 GCA_964542685.1 uncultured Halobacteriales archaeon | reverse complement strand
TGAGGCCGGAGGCTCCACCTCGAAAATGCTGATCGGCCCGGCCACGCGATAGCGGCCTATTTTGCTACTTCCCTCACGAGGACTACTTAAACACGTCCGGAACCGACACTAGACGTTGAGACTGCCGGCAACGACGTCCGGATCTCGATACCTAGCCAGTAGCCTTAGGAAGTGTTAGTAGAGAACACTGTGGCACGTCAATTCATGACGTATCGACGACACACCACCGACCCCAACCGGTCGGCCACGTCCGACAGCACCGCGGGACGGGCCCCCGGCGTCGACGCCCAGGGCAGCAGTCCGGTCTTGCTCGACCTCGAGGGCGACGGCCGCTGGGTCCCGTCGTACCGGACCGAATCGGTGAGCCCACCCCGGTGATCGACCATGCTCAGAACTACCACACTCACGGCATTGCTGCTCGTCGGCGCGTTGCTCGCCGCGGGCGCGACCGTCGGCGCCGCACACTCGCCGTCCGACGCGCTCGGCGACGCGACGGCGTCGTCGCTCGACGATCCCAACGAGAGCAACTCCGCCGACACGCCGTTCCGGCGAGTCGGAGACGTTCCCGCGCCCGGCGACGGGGCGCCCGACCAGTCCGGGAGCAGCGTCGACCCCGCTGCCGACCGCGACGGTGGAGACGGAAGCGAGGAGGCGCCCGACGACGAGCGCGAACGCAGCGACGACGGTGACGACGAGGACGGCGACGATAGCGACGACGGCGAGGACCGTGACGACGCCGACGACACCGAGGACAGCGACGGCGGCGACGGTGCCACGGAGCGGACGCGGTTCTACAGCAACGCTCCGGTCAACGAGTCTTGCCCGACCGTCGACGGCTACCACGTCGAGCGCGTCGACGCCGACGAGGCCGACACGGACCTCGAGGGCGGCGAGAACGGCGAGGTCTGTGTCTACGTCCCCGAGGAGGACACCGACGGCGACGACGACACCGATGACACCTCGGCCGGAGACGAGCGCCGGGATGGCGAGAACAACGAGACTCGCGACGACCGCAGCGAAAACGAGACCCGCGAGGACGGCGCTCCCGAGGAGCGACTCGAGTTCGCGAACGCCCCCGCGGGCGAGGACTGTGCCGAACGGGACGGCTACGCCGTCCACCGCGTCTCCGAGGACCGCGTCGAGGAACGCCTCGGCCGTGACGTCGACGGCGGCGAGAACGGCGAGGTCTGTGCGTACCTGCCGGTCGACGGCGACGACGACGGCGACCGGACCCGCGACGACGGCGAGGTCCCCGACGGCCTCGAAATCGAGAACGCCCCCGCCGGCGAGGACTGCGAAGCGCGGGACGGCTACCACGTGCGGCGGATGGCCGCTGACCGCGTCGAGGAGCGTCTCGGCCGCGACGTCGACGGCGGCGAGAACGGCGAGGTCTGCGTCTACGT
>CAZIVN010000374.1:0-1516 GCA_964542685.1 uncultured Halobacteriales archaeon | reverse complement strand
GACCCGGTCGTAGGCGCCGCTTTTCGTCACCGCCGCGAACTGTTCGGGGTCGAGGGCGTCCTGCGAGACGTTGACCCGTTCGAGGCCCGCGTCGACGAGGTCCTCGGCCCGTCCCGGGAGGAAGGTGCCGTTGGTCGTCATCGACGTCTCCATCGAGTCGGGCGTGCGTTCGATTATCTCCGCCAGGTCGGAGCGAAGCATCGGCTCCCCACCGGTGAACTTCACGCTGTCGACGTCGAACTCGGCGGCGACGTCCAGGAACCGCACGACGTCGTCGGCGGTCATCTCGTCGTCCTGGGGGTCCATCGGCCCTCGCGTGTCCCCCAGTCCCTCGTTGTGGCAGTAGACGCAATCGAAGTTACAGCGGTCGGTCAGCGAGACCCGGACACCGGTGACCTCGCGACCGAACTCGTCGGAGAGCATGTGGGCCAATACCGAACGAGAGTACTTAAATTCGTCCACTCTATCCGATATTAGTAACCAGTGGTGGTTACTCCCCGGGCGGCCGTCGGCGGTCGTCGTTCCGGAGCGAGTCCCGCACGGTCCGGCAGCGAGCGGATCAGGTTCGCTCGGTCGCGAGACCCCAGTCGATCCGGTCCCACAACCGCTCGTACCCGTAGTATGTGCCGGTCTTCAGGACGTTGGCAGCGATTCCGATGTTCAGCGCCGTAGCCGGGTCGTCGGTGACGAAGAAGGCGACGGCGACGGTGATACAGACCATCAGCGTGCGGTACAGTGCCGTCTTCGCGAGTGCGCGACGACGACACTGGAGCGCGTCCGGCCGGAACACCTTGCGGAGTGTCACCACGACTGAGCGGCTGTACGTACTCCAGGAATATAACCGTTATTGATTTCTTAGAGTGTAAAAATGAACTATTACTGGTTACATTCTCGTCGCCTGACCCCCGATGACAACCCTTTTCGCACGCCTGGGCCCTACTGGCGAGCATGAACGCAGAGGACGTCCGCGAGCGCCTTCGAACGGTGGAGGATTCCGACCTCGGCGACGACATCGTGTCGCTGGGACTCGTCAACGACGTGTCCGTCGAGGACGGGGTCGCACGCGTGGACCTCGCGCTCGGGGCGCCGTTCGCCCCGTCGGAGTCCGCTATCGCGGCCGAGGTCCGCTCGGTGCTGCACGACGCCGGGCTGGACCCCGAACTGACCGCCAGCATCGACACGGGGATCAGCGACGAGGAGGATGCCCTCCCGGACGTGACGAACATCGTGGCCGTCGCGTCGGGGAAAGGCGGCGTCGGCAAGTCCACCGTCGCGGTCAACGTCGCGGCGGGCCTGGCCGAACGGGGCGCACGCGTCGGCCTGTTCGACGCGGACATCTACGGGCCGAACGTCCCGCGGATGGTCGACGCCGACGAGGTTCCGAAAGCGACCCAGGAGGAGACGCTCGTCCCGCCCGAGCAGTTCGGGATGAAACTGATGAGCATGGCCTTCCTCGTCGGTGAGGAGGACCCCGTCATCTGGCGGGGCCCGATGGTCCACAAGATGCTCACGCAGA
>CAZIVN010000373.1:0-1521 GCA_964542685.1 uncultured Halobacteriales archaeon | reverse complement strand
TCAAGACCGCGTGGGCGTCGGCGTCGACGTACCGCGACAGCGACAAGCGCGGCGGGGCAAACGGCGCCCGGATCCGACTCGAGCCCCAGCGTAGCTGGGACGTCAACGAGCCGGCGGAACTGGAGACGGTGCTGGGAACCCTGGAGGAGATTCAGGCGGAGTTCAACGACTCCCGGGCCGACGGCACGCGCGTCTCGCTCGCCGACCTGACCGTCCTCGGTGGCGACGCGGCCATCGAGGAGGCGGCGGCAGCGGCGGGGTACGACGTCTCGGTGCCGTTCGAGCCCGGCCGCGTCGATGCCACCGCCGAACAGACCGACGAGGACTCCTTCGAGGCGCTGGAACCGCGGGCCGACGGCTTCCGCAACTACGTCCCCGAGGACCTCGACGAGCCCGCCGAGGAGGTACTGGTCGACAGGTCCCACCTCCTGAACCTCACCGTCGAGGAGATGACGACCCTCGTCGGCGGGATGCGCGCGCTCGGCGCCACCTACGACGACACGGACCACGGCGTGTTCACCGACAGTCCCGGGACGCTCACCAACGACTTCTTCGTGAACGTCCTCTCGATGGACACCCGGTGGGAGCAGTCCGACGACGGGGACGTCTACGAGGCCTACGACCGCGAGACGGGCGAGCAGGTCTGGACCGGCACGCGGTTCGACCTCATCTTCGGGTCGAACCCCCGCCTGCGGTCCGTCGCCGAGGTGTACGCCGCCGCCGACGGCGAACGGCAGTTCGTCGAGGACTTCGTCGACGCCTGGACGAAGGTGAAGCGACTCGACCGCTTCGACCTGGAGTAGCCGCGTCGCCGTCGAATCCTTTTTCGCTCGACCGACGGTCGCCTACGGTTCGACGCGCTCGTTGAACTCCAGGAGCGTGCCGTCGGGGTCGCGAACGTGGACCGTCCGGAGTGCGCCCCACTCCGGGCGGTCTGTCGGATCCGCGACGAGCGCCACGCCCTCGTCCCGCAGTTCAGTCGCCGTCTCGTCGACGTCGTCGACGCGGAACACGACGCAGGCGCGGTCCCGGCCTCGCCCGCCCCGCGTCGGGTCGTCGAGTGCGTCGGCCATCTCGTCGGCGTCGAACAGCGCGAGCGTCACCTCGCCGGTGTCGAAGTCCGCGTAGCCGCTCTCCGCGGTCCCGTACGTCGGTTCGAATCCGAGGACGTCGCGGTAGAACCGGAAACAGTCGGCGTACTCGTCCACGAGGAGTCTCGCGTGGGTGAACTGTGGGGCCTCCATGTCGCGAGGGACGCCCGTGGGCCCCGAAAGCGTGATCCTCGCGGAGTGGAAGTGAAACCCGCCCCCGGAGCGCCGGACCACCGTCACGTCCCCGACCCGGCAAATGCTGACGTCCGGCTAGAGGTTTATGTTCCCCCGGCTGAGAGTGGTGAGTGCATGTCTCACAAGACGGAGGGCACGTCGGCGTCCCCGACGGGTCGAGTTCTCCCAGGGCACACTGAATAGTACTGCCGAGATCGACGACGCACGGATTTTCGACACCACGCTGCGCGACGGC
>CAZIVN010000372.1:0-1522 GCA_964542685.1 uncultured Halobacteriales archaeon | reverse complement strand
GCGGCCCCCGCGAACTGGCCGCGGAGGGGGCCGACTGATGGAAGCGATCGTCCAGTTGCGCGGCGAGGTCGACATGGCCGGCGACGTCCAGGACACACTGGAGATGCTCAACGTCGGCGAGGTCAACCACTGCACGTTCGTCCCCGAGACGGACCCGTACCGCGGGATGATCACGAAGGTCAACGACTACGTCGCACACGGCGAACCCAGCGTCGAGGTCGTCGCGACGCTGCTCGAACGGCGTGCCGAACCCCTCGAGGGTGAGGGCGACGTCGACGCCGAGTGGCTCGCCGAGCACACCGACTACGACGACGTCGAGGGGCTGGCCGCGGCGCTGGTCGACGAGGAGACGACCCTGCGCGAGGAAGGCATCTCCCCGTGCCTGCGACTGCACCCGCCCCGCTCGGGGCACGACGGCGTGAAGTCGCCGCCCGCGACGGGCGGCCAGATCGGCCCGCACGAAACGGACGCGATCGACGACTTGCTGGAGGCAATGCGATAACCATGACCGAGAAGAGCAAACGCCAGCGCGGGTCGCGCACGCACGGCGGCGGCTCCGGCAAGAACCGTCGGGGCGCCGGCCACCGCGGCGGGCGCGGCAAGGCTGGCAGCGACAAACACGAGTTCCACCACTACGACCAGTCCGGCAAGCACGGCTTCAAGCGGCCCCAGGCGACCGAGCGCGAGGTCGCGGAGATCTCGATCCGCAAACTCGACGAGGACGCGGTGCTGTACGCCGCGGAGGGCCTGGCCGAGGAGACCGACGACGGGTACGCCATCGACGCGCGCGACGTCGTCGAGGACGGTCACGAGGTCGACGCGGTGAAGGTACTGGCCGACGGCGACGTCTACCAGCCCCTGGAAGTCACCGCCGACGAGTTCTCCGACGCGGCCGCCGACGCGTTAGAGGCTGCCGGTGGCGAGGCCATCGCCCTCGCTGACGAACCAGAAGGTTCATCCGAGAAGGTCGCTGACAACGAATAAAATGGGTTGGAAGGAGACTGCTGAACCGGTCCTGACGCGGATGCCCCAGGTGGCCCGCCCGGAGGGCCACGTTCCGTTCAAGCGAAAGCTAGCCTGGACGGCGGGCGTGCTCGTGCTGTACTTCTTCCTGACGAACGTGTACCTGTTCGGCCTGCCGGCCGGCGGGAACACGCAGGGAGCGGACTTCTTCGGGCAGTTCCGTTCCATCCTGGCTGGCGCACAGTTCTCCGTGCTACACCTCGGGATCGGCCCGATCGTCACCGCGAGCATCGTCCTGCAACTGCTGGGCGGTGCCGACCTCCTGGGGCTCGACACCGACGACCCCCGCGATCAGATCCTGTACCAGGGTCTCCAGAAACTGCTCGTGATCGTGATGATCGTGCTGACGGCCGTCCCGATGGTCGCGTCCGGGTTCATCCCGGTCGCGGAGGGTGGGGTGACCGTCGGCGGGGTCGCCATGTCCGAGTCGGCGCTGCAGGCGCTGATGTTCGTCCAGATGTTCGTCGGCGGCGTGTTGATCCTGTACCTCGACGAGATC
>CAZIVN010000371.1:0-1535 GCA_964542685.1 uncultured Halobacteriales archaeon | reverse complement strand
GCTCCAGCAAGGGTCAGTAGACTGCTCACGACCGCCCTCCGACTCATACTGTTTACCGGTGAGTCCCAGCACGGTACCGGCACTCACCGGTAATAGATGAAACTAACCAGTATCACTCGCCGCTCGACGGTGCGTCGCGGTACTCGCAGTGGAGACCGGCGACACGCCGGTAGAACGCCGGGACGACCTCCGTGCGCAGGTCCGCGTGGTCGCGGTCGGCGAACGCCTCGCGCGTGAGTTCGCGAGCGTCCGCAACGGCCGTCTCGACGTGTCGCGGGACGTCCGCCGCCTCGACTGAGCCGAGGTACGCCCAGAGGAACGCCGATTCGAGGCGGTCGAAGAACGCCTCGGTCGGTTCGAACTCGACTGGTTCGACGCCGGCCAGGCGGTAGTAGGTCCGTGCGATCAGGTCGGCGCCGGTCGCGACGCCGTGGTCGTCGAACGAGTTCGTGGTCGTACAGTCGTCCGTCGCGGTGTGGTCGGCGGGTGGGGTGGGTCGGCTCACGCTCGTAGTTCGTCCGGTTACCACAAGTAACCAGTTCGAACGTGTGATCTGCTCACACACCCGGACGATTCCTCGCCGGTCGCGACGCGGCCCCTCCGACCGTCGCCCCACTCCCTACGGTTTAGTTTCACTGTTTACCGGTGATCGCCCGTACGGTACCGGCGATCACCGATAATGAATGAAACTAAACCGTATCAGTCGTGCCGGAACGCGCGCTGACCCGTGAACACCATCGCGAGGCCGCGTTCGTCGGCCGCCTCGATCACCTCGTCGTCTCGGATGCTGCCGCCGGGCTGGATGACGGCCTCGATGCCGGCGTCGGCGGCGTCCTCGACGCCGTCCGGGAACGGGAAGAACGCGTCGCTGGCCATCACGGCGCCGTCTGGGGACTTGCCCCGGGCGTCGCGTTCGCCTTTCATCCGTGCGATCTCGACGGCGTCGACCCGTGAAACCTGGCCGGCGCCGACGCCGACGGTCTCGGTGCCGTCGGCGAACAGGATAGCGTTCGACTTGACGTGTTTGATCGTCTGCCACGCGAACAGCAGGGACTCGTACTGTGGGTCGGTCGGTTCGCGCTCGGTGACGACCTCCAGGTCGGCGCGGGTGAGTCGCCCGTCGTCACGTTCCTGGACCAGTCGGCCGCCCGCGAGGTCCTTCGCGGTGAGGGGGTCGCGCTCTACGTCCAGATCGCCGACGGGCAGCACCCGGAGGTTCTCCTCGTCACGGAGGACCGACAGCGCGTCGTCGCCGAACGACGGGGCGACGACGATCTCCTTGTACGAGTCGACGACCTGCGTAGCGGTCGCCTCGTCGCACTCGCGATTCAGGGCGACGACGCCGCCGTAGGCGCTCTTGGGGTCGGTCGACAGCGCGTCGTCGTAGGCCTCGGCGAGCGTGTCCGCGACGGCACAGCCCGCGGGGTTCGTGTGTTTGATCACCGCCGCCGCGGGGCGGTCGAACTCCCGGACGAGGCCCAGGGCGGCGTCGGCGTCGTTGTAGTTGTTGTAGCTCATCCCCTTCGCGCCCTCGT
>CAZIVN010000370.1:0-1537 GCA_964542685.1 uncultured Halobacteriales archaeon | reverse complement strand
AAACCGTATCAGTCCCCGTACACCGACCCGAGGAACGAGTCGAGCGCCGTCGAGACAGCCTCGGGATTCTCCAGGGTCGAGGTGTGACCCGCCTCCGGGATCCGCACCATCCGGCCGTCCGGAATCGCCTCGGCCATCCGCTCTGCGTCCTCGATCGGCAGCGAGCGATCCTCCTCCCCGTGGACCACCAGCGTCGGCGCGTCGATCTCGTCGAGGCGGTCGGCCACGCCGGGCCGATCCAGCCACGAGTGGACCTCGTGGTACACGCCCTCAGGGACGTACGTCTGCCAGCGCTCGACCCACGACTCGACGAGGTCCGGGCGCTCCTCGGTCGTCGTCTCGCCGAACAGGAAGTGTGCGCTGGCCTCCGCCAGGCCGCGCGAGATGCGGTCGGCCTCGGGCAGGTCCGCGACCATCCCACGGTACTGTTCGCGGTCGGCCTCGTCGTGCGGTTCGGCCGCGCTGTCGATGAGGACGAGCCCCGACAGCCGATCCGGGTGCTGCAGGGCGTAGCGCAACGCGGTAAAGCCACCCATCGACATCCCCGCGAGCACCGGCGCGTCCATCCCGAGGCCGTCCGCGACCCCCAGCGTGTCCGCGACGAGGTCGTCCAGGTCGTACGACGCCGCGCAGAACTCGGTCCGGGCGCGGAAGTCGAACGCCGCCGCCCGGTACTCCGGCGTCAGTGCCTCCAACTGGGGCGCGAACATCGTCCGGTCCATCAGGGTGCCGTGGGCGAACAGGATCGGTGGGCCGTCCCCGCGGTCGGTCACGAACGGGGCCGGTCGCGTGCGGTAGGCGTCTGCGGGCAGGTCGCGGTCCATGCGGACCGTCTCACGTGGACGGCACAAAAAGGGACGCGTCGAACTACCCGTAGACGGGATACTCCTCGCAGAGCCGGGCGACGGTGTCGCGCACGTCGGCGCGGACTGCCTCGTCGTCCGGGGCGTCGACGACGCGGGCGATGCAGTCTGCGACCGTCTCCATCTCCTCGGGGCCGAACCCGCGGGTGGTCACGCCGGGCGTCCCGACGCGAATCCCGCTCGGTTCGAACGCGGAGCGAGTCTCGCCGGGGACGGTGTTGGCGTTCATCACGATGTTGCAGTCCTCCAGTGCCGCCTCGACCTCCGCGCCGGTCGTGTCGGGGTGGGACGGGCGCAGGTCGGCCAGGACGAGGTGGGTGTCGGTCCCGCCCGAGACGAGGTCGAGTCCGTGGTCGGACAGCCGCGCTGCCAGCACCTTCGCGTTCTCGACGGTCTGCTCGACGTAGGCCTGGAACTCGGGCTGGAGCGCCTCCTCGAACCCGACTGCCTTGCCGGCGACGTTGTGCATCAGCGGGCCGCCCTGACACCCGGGGAACACCGCGGCGTCGATGTCGTCGGCCATGTCGTCGTCGTTGGTCATCACGATGCCGCCACGACCGGACCGGATGGTCTTGTGGGTCGACCCCGTGACGACGTCGACGGTGCCGACGGGGCTGGCGTGGACCCCCGCGGCCACGAGGCCGGTGATGTGAGCGATGTCCGCGAGGTGGTAG
>CAZIVN010000369.1:0-1545 GCA_964542685.1 uncultured Halobacteriales archaeon | reverse complement strand
AGCGTCGGAAGCCCTCGCTCGTTGAGGCCGGGGGCTCCGCCTCGAAACTGCTGATACTGTTTACCGGTGAGTCCCAGCACGGTACCGGCACTCACCGGTAATAGATGACACGAAACAGTATGAGTGGGGCGGCCACGCAGACCGAACTCGTACGCCGAGACTTCGTCGAGGTCCCACGACCCTCGCGCATCGAACGGCTCTGCCGGGACTGCTGGGAGGCCTACGTCGCGGACTTCCCGGACGACGACGTCGCGGCGCAAGTAGACGCCTACCCGGAAGCGGAGTGACGCTCCGACGGCGCCGGAGCGTGCCGCAGGCCACACACCTTAGTCCGTTCACTCCGAGCCACGGACATGGACCTCGCACCCGGCGTTCACGACCTCGCGTTGACCTTCGACTACGGCGAAACCGACCTGACCATCCACCCCGTCGCCGTCGAGACCCCGAGCGGACTGCTCCTGGTCGACGTGGGGCTTCCAGGGGCGAGGGAGAAGGTCCGGGACGCTCTCGCCGAGCGGGACTACGACCTGGACGACGTCTGGGCCGTCCTCCTGACCCACCACGACGGGGACCACGCCGGCGGCCTCCGGGAACTCCTGGAGGCCGTCGACGCGACGGTGCTCGCCCACCGCGAGGAGGCGCCGTTCGTCCGCGGTGACCGCGACCCACTGAAGGGGACCGGCGACCGCTACCCCCCTGCGCCCGTCGACGTGGAACTCGTCGACGGCGTGGCGTTCCCCACGGTCGCCGGGCGGATGATCGCCGTCGGGACGCCCGGCCACGCGCCGGGGCACCTCTCGCTGTACTTCCCCGACGAGGCCTTGCTCGTCGCCGGCGACGCACTGGTCGCGGACGGCGACGAACCGCTGTCCGGTCCCAAACCCGAGTTCACGCCGGACATGACCACCGCCGTCGAGTCCGTCAGGCGACTCGCTGAACTGTCGTTCGACCGGGTCCTCTGTTACCACGGCGGCCGTGCGGCGGTCGGCGACGCCTACGTCGGCGAGATACACGCGTCGCTCGGCGAGGAGTGATAGCGGACTGGACGGGCAGAGAGAAGTGTGTTGCTCGGACGTTCAGATCCGGCCGACCTCGTCGACTTCGACGCTCTCGACGCCCTCGACGTCGGCGAACGCCTCCTCGACGGCTTCGGTGCCGCCGGTGTCGTCCGGGACGATGACGGTCGGCATCAGCGCGACGAGTCCGAAGGCGACGTCCTCCTCGTCGACCCGGTTGATCTTGGCGCCCTCCGGCAGGGACCCCTCCAGGCGCTCCCGGAGTTCGTCGAGGTCGAGCTCGGGGCTCTGCGGCATGACCTTGATGCGAGCGGCGACCTTCCCCATCGTTACGGCCCCGTGAATCCGCAGTCAGGACACTCGTAGAGGTTGCTCTGCTTTCGGCACTTGGCACACCGGAAGATCTGGTGGCCGCAGTCGGGGCACTTGAACCGGGCTGCGCTCGTCCCGGAGACGTTGATCCCACAGGAGACGCAGGTCCGGGCGCGCCGTTGTTCTGAGTCGCTCATGCACCGTCGTACCCGCCACG
>CAZIVN010000368.1:0-1555 GCA_964542685.1 uncultured Halobacteriales archaeon | reverse complement strand
CAGCACCTGCGTGTGAAGAACTACGTCGTCGACGTCGGGCAGGGCATCGGCGTCCTCCACTCCGAAGACGAGGGCCAGCCGAAACAGCGCCTCGTCGGGTCCTGGATGCGCGGCATGTTACAGGAACTGGGCTCGCGGGGACGCAAGAACCCGCAGGCGTTCAGCTACGACGGCGTGCTCTCGCAGGGCAACGGCTGCCTAACCGTCGTCGAGGACGCCGCCCAGCACGCGGACATGCTCCAGAAACTGCTGAACGTCCCCGACGAGGGGCGAGTGAAACTGGACAAGGGCATCGGGATGGACGTCGACAGCCAGTTGCTCATCATCTCGAACCCGGACCTGGAGGCCCAGTTGAACCAGCACGCCGACCGCAACGGGATGGACCCGCTAAAGGCGCTGAAACGGCGCCTGGACAAACACGAGTTCGGCTACCTGACCAACGTCAGCCTGGAGGCGGAGTTGCTCCACCGCGAGTTGAACGAGCGGACGAGCGTCTGGGAGACGACTGACCCGGACGAACTGGCGGAGAAGATGCGTGAACCGCTGACGATGCAGGTCAAAGACGACGGCGAGGTCGTCGACAGGGAACTGGCACCCCACACCGTCGAGGCCGCGGCGATGTACGACGTCGTCACGCGTCTGGACGACGAGTCGCTACCCAACGGCCTGGACGTCGTCGACAAGGCGGTGCTGTACGACCGCGGGTTCCTGCAGGAGGGTGACACCCGCAGAAACAGAGAGGAGTTCGACTTCGCGGACGACGACGACGGCTCGCACGGCATCCCGGTGACCTACACCCGCGACGTCGTCGCCGAACTGCTGAGCGATGAGACGGACCGCCACCACCCCGACCTGCCCGTCGAGAACGTGTTGATGCCCCGGGACGTCCTCAACGCGATGACCGACCGGCTGGCCAACGCACCGGTGTTCTCGGCCGGCGAGCGGACGGCCTTCGAGAACCGCGTCGCGCCGGTCAAGAACCACGTGTTCTCTCGGCAGGAGGACGACGTCCTCGAGGCGATGACGTACGACCAGCGCGTCGACGAGGCGACTGTCGCGGAGTACGTCGAACACGTCTACGCCTGGGCGACCGGCGAGCAGATAGAGAACGACCGCGGCGAACGCGTCGACCCGGACGCGCTGACGATGAAGGTGTTCGAGACGGAGCACCTCGGGCGGTTCGACGACGGCGACTTCGACGGGACGGAACCGGGCAGCGCGGTCCGCGAGTTCCGCGAGCGAAAGGTGATCACGGCACTGAACCGCCACGCCTGGGAACAGCGCGGCGAGGACTTCACGACCGAGGACGTCGACCTCACCGCGATTCCCGTCATCAAGGGCGTCCTCGAGTCGACCGACTGGGACGACGTCGAACGACTCTACGAGGACTTCGACCCCCGGCAGTGGGACGACCCGCCGAGTGGCACCGAGACGGCGAGTCTCAAGGAGAAGGCCCTCGAGTACATGACCGACGAACTCGGCTACTCGCCGGCGTCGGCGGAACTGACCAGCAGACACGTCCTCGGACAGGTGAGCTACAGATGGGACTGAGAGA
>CAZIVN010000367.1:0-1556 GCA_964542685.1 uncultured Halobacteriales archaeon | reverse complement strand
AGGCGGTTCACGTCGTTGTTGAGGATCGACATGATCGCGCCGGTCTGGTGGTTCGCGAAGAAGTCCAGCGACAGGTGTTGCATGTGGTCGTACGTGTCGTTGCGCAGGTCGCGCTGGATCTTCTGGGCGGTCGACTGGAGGAGGTACCGCGAGCCGAACCGGGTGATCGACCGCACGACGTAGGCGACGGCGGCGATCAGTGCGAGGCGGTACAGCAGCGATACCCTGGCCGCCTCCGTCGCCGCCGGCACCGCCGTGAGCAGTCCGAGGTCCGCCAGCATGCCGGGTTCTCCGGAGTTGTTGACGACGCGGTCGATGGCCACGCCCACCACCACCGGGGGGACGAGTCGGGCGAGACGCGTCAGTAACGACGACAGGATACCCAGCGTGAGGCGTGGCCAGTACGGTTTCGCGTACGCCAACAGCCCCAGCATCGGGTGTCCGTCGATCTCCTCGCGTACGTTCTCGAACCCACCGAGTTCGTCCGACGACACGTTTTGAATCGAAATACGTCGAGACGCAAGAATGCACGGTCGCCGGTTCGACTTTCCGAAAGCCCGTGTCTGGATTCGGCCCAGTGGCCGGCCGCGGTGACGGTCAGAACAGGTCGGACCGACCGGCCGCGGTCCAGGCGTCCGTCGGCGCGCCCGTTGGGACCCGGCCTCGCCGTCCGCGCGTCGCGGCGGTCCGGCCCGCGAAGCGCCACCGCCGCCCCTCCCACCGATCCGCCTCGTCCTCCGCCGCCGCGGCCGCGGCCGCCTCGCGGTCGCGCAGGTGTGCGCCGACGGCCGCGGCGATGGCGGCGGCCTCCTCCGCGTCCGCATCCGCGGGCAGTGCCACTCTGCTTCCGGCGACCGTCACCACGGTCGGGTCCTCGTAGTCGGGGGCGTCCCCCGGCGGGACCTCGCCCTCTATCTCCACCTCCGAGTGGGCGGTCCGTGCCTGGGCCGACCCGTTCTCGCCGCTGCCGCCGGGCTCCGGTTCGGTCCGCTCCGCCGGCGTCTCCTCGCCCGGGACCTCGCCCTCGATGTCCACGCTACCGCGGGTCGTGCGGGTCTGCTCCGCGCCGGTCTCCTCGTCGTCGTCGGTCATCAGAGAGGGATGTTGCCGTGTTTCTTGTCGGGCAGCTCGTCGCGCTTGGACCGGAGCATCTCCAGGTCCGACACCAGCCGCTGTCTCGTCACTTTCGGGCGAATCACGTCGTCGACGAACCCGCGGTCCGCCGCCACCCAGGGGTTGGCGAACTCCTCGCGGTACTCGTCGATCAACTCCTGTCGCAGGGCCTCGGTGTCTTCGGCCGACTCGAGTTCGTCGGAGTAGAGGATGTTGACCGCCCCCTTCGGCCCCATCACGGCGATTTCGGCCGTCGGCCACGCGTAGTTGACGTCCGCGCCCAGGTGCTTCGAGGCCATCACGCAGTAGGCGCCGCCGTACGCCTTGCGGGTGATGACCGTCAGCAGTGGCACCGTCGCCTCGGAGTAGGCGAACAGCAGTTTCGCGCCGTGCCGGATGATGCCGCGGTGTTCCTGGTCCTTCCCGGGCATGTAGCCGGGGAC
>CAZIVN010000366.1:0-1593 GCA_964542685.1 uncultured Halobacteriales archaeon | reverse complement strand
GGTTCACCTACAACATGCTGTTCGACGAGAAGATGGGCGACACCGTCCACATGGCCGTCGGCCGGGCCTACGACGCGACGGTCGGCGCCGACAACGAGGCAAACGAGAGCGCCGCCCACGTGGACATGATCGTCGACATGAGCGAGGACAGTTTCATCGAGGTCGACGGCGAGGTCGTCCAGCGGGACGGGGAGTTCGTGTTCGAGGAGTAGGGAGGCGCGAGCGAAGCGAGCGCCTCCGAAATGCCGAGCGGGGAGCGTAGCGATCCGCGAGGATAGCGAGGTTCCGGAGGAACCTCGTACCGGAACGGCGAACGAAGTGAGCCGTGGAGGACGGGTTCGAGGGGTAGGTCCCGCGAGCGAAGCGAGCGCCTCCGAAATGCGAGCGGCGAATGGCGAGCGAGGTGACCCCGCTCAGTACGCGTACCTCTCCTCGGCCAGCGCCAGTTCGTCGCCACCCACGCTCGTTAGCGGTGCGTAGCGGTCCTCGTCGACGGCGGCGAGGTACTCCCCGAAGTCGCGCTCGAACCCCTCCGGGGGGTCGTCCCACAGGGCGACGGCCCCCGCGACCAGTTCCTCGCGGGGGACCGTCGCCGTCTCGTCGCCGCCCGTCGCGCCGTAGAACGCGGAGGCGGCCATCTCGCGGAACAGCGCCCGCCGGTCCTCGCAGAACATGCAGTCCCGCCCCGCCGGCTGGAACTGCACCCCGCGTTCGCCGTGGCGGTCGCAGGTCCGGCGTTCGAGACTCCCGATAGAGCGCATCTCGACGTCGAGGCCGTCGTCGTCGACGTCGACGAGGAAGTAGCCGCCCAAGCGGTCGACGTCGGCCGCCTCGTCCCGAACCCGGAGGAACGCCGCGTTGAGTCGCCGGTTCACGTGCCGGCCGCGGTGGGTGTTGCCACAGAAGTGCGCCCGGCCCGCGAACTCGTCCACCAGGCGCCAGGTTTCCATGTGGGTGACGAGGACGACGTCCTCCTCGACGGCCGCCGGGTCGTTCGCGAACCGCTGGCCGCCGACGGTGACGGTGCCCTCGTCGGGGACCTCCGTGCCGACGGTCAGGTCGTAGTCGACGTCGCCGAAGTAGTCCTGGTTGCCCCACACCCACACCAGGCCGTGGCGCGCCAGGTCGTCGAGGGCGTCCAGGTGCGGTTCGACCGCACGGAGTTGCTCTGTGGCCATCGCCTCGCGGCCGCGCCTGTCGTTGCGCCACGCTCTCGTGAAGTCGCCGACGTGGACCGCGAAGTCCACCGTCTCGTCGCCGACGTCGTCGAGGACGCGCTCCAGGGACTCCGTGTCGCCGTGGTTGTCACCCAGGACGAGGTATCGGGCCATCGTTCGGAGCTCGTCGGAAGTGCGGCTTAACGGTCACGAATCGCCGGCGGAACGGCGACGGAGTGGCCCCGTCACTCCTCGCGCTGGCGGTACAGCCCCCGCGAGACGAACGACTGGACGACGGTGCCGTCCTCGCGGACCGTCTGGACGCGGGACCGCACGAGGCCGACGCCGGGGCGGTAGTTCCGCTCTTTCTCCAGCACTTCGGTCTCCAGGTGCAACTGGTCGCCCGGCCGGACCGGTTCCGGCCAGCGCAGTTCGT
>CAZIVN010000365.1:0-1604 GCA_964542685.1 uncultured Halobacteriales archaeon | reverse complement strand
CCGAGATCGAACTGCAGGGCGTCCAGCCCCGCCTGAACGACCTCGCCATCGAGGTTCGGACGGAACTGACCCTCGAACTCGACCCCGACGACGACGGCGAGGCGGTCGCACGACGACGCCTCGACGACGGCTTCGGCCTGACGGTCGAGGGCATACGGGCGGTCGGCTGACCGTCGGCCCGGGGGGTCACCCCGCGGCCGACGCAGTCTCGACGCCCGCGAACGTGATGCGCAGGCCGCCGCCTTCCGAGTGGTCCGCGCTGACGCTCCAGCCGTGGGCCTCCGCCGTCGTCCGAACGATCGCCAGGCCCAGTCCCGTGCTGCCGGCGGTCGTGTATCCCTCCTCGAACAACTCCGCCAGCGCGTCGTCGTCGACGCCGACGCCGTCGTCGGCGACGGACAGTACTCCGTCCTCGTAGCGGACGGTGATCGTCAGGTCCGCCGGGTCCTCGTCGACGGCGTGTTCCAGGGCGTTCCGGAAGCAGTTCTCGACCGCCCGCTGGAGTCGTTCCGGGTCCGCGAGGACCGTCCCGCCCCCCTCGACGACCAGGTCGGCTGCTGCCGTCGCGACGACGTCCCAGGCACGGCTCGCGAGCGTCTCCACGTCGACCGGTCGCGGGTCGTCGACGGCCTCGCCCTCGCGCGTAAGTGCGAGGACGTTCTCGATGATGCGTTCCATCCGGTCGTGGGCCGCCGCAACCTCGTCCAGGGCGTCCTCGTCGCCAGCCCTCGCGAGGGCGAGGTTCCCGTTGGCGACCGTCAGCGGGTTGCGCAGGTCGTGGCTCAGGACCGACGCGAACCGCTCCAGGCGCTCGTTGGCGGCCGCCAGTTCCCGTTCCTGACGGCGGCGCTCGGTGACGTCCCGGGAGTTGATGACTACCCCCTCGACGACGGGGTCGTCCAGCAGGTCCCGTCCGGTGGACTCGACGGTCCGCCAGGACCCATCGGCGTGGCGGAACCGGTACTCCAGACGCTCGTCGAACCCTTCCCCGGAGAGGCCACGTTCGAACTCCTCGACGGCCCGGTCCCTATCCTCGGGGTGGACGTACTCGAAGACGACGTTGCCGACCATCTCGTCGGGATCGTACCCCAGCACGCGTTCGGCCGAGGGGCTCTGGAACGTGATCCGGCCGTCGGCGTCGAGCACCGTGACGACGTCCGTGGCGTTCTCGATGAGGCGCTGGTACCGGAGTTCGATCCGTCGCCGTTCGGTGATGTCCCGGAACACCACGACGCGGCCGCGCCCACCGTACTCGCCGCCCAGCGTCGACAACGAGGCCTCGACGTGCCGACGACCGTCCGGGGTCTCGAACAGGAGATCCCTGCTCCCCACCCCGGGCTCGTCGGCCGGTCGCACGCCGCCGTCGGTCTCGACCAGGCTGCTGGCGTCGGGGAAGACGGCGGTGAACGACCGCCCGACGGCCGCGTCCTCGTCCACGCCGGCCAGTCGGCACGCTGACGGATTCAGATCCACGATTCGGTCGCGACCGTCGAGGACGACGTACCCCTCCGACATCCGGTCGACGACGGTGTCACGGGCGACCGGCACGAGGTCGAGGAACCGGTAGCGGAACACCCCGACGGCGAAACAGAGCCCGGAGACGG
>CAZIVN010000364.1:0-1605 GCA_964542685.1 uncultured Halobacteriales archaeon | reverse complement strand
GTAACACGGCCGCGATGGCCACTTCGACGGTACCGATGGTCTCGTACCTACCCGTCACCACCAGGCGGAGGATCAGGGCGACGAGCGTACCGCCGACCGCGACGCCGGCGATCGGTTCCACGATCACGGGCAGGTCGTCCCGCGTGGGGTTCTCCGGGAACCGTGCGTACGCTGTCCTGGCCCCCTCGTACGCGAGCGCCGGCAAGAGTCCGAGGAGTACCACTGTCGTCCAGAAGTCGACCGGCGCGACGCCTGGCGACAGCCACCCGACCGCCCACGCCATGCCGAACCAGAGCAACGGCGTGATCAGCGCAGGGATCGCCACGAGCGACCTCGTCGACTCGCCGCGCCGTTCGCGGACGGCGAACCAGAGTGCGGCGACCGCGAAGGGAACGTACTCCACGCTCTCGACGACGAAGAGGGGGAGTAGTGACCCACCTTCGAACGCCGATGCGAGGGTGACTCCGTGGTCAGGAGGCCGAACAGGACTGCCGCGGTGGCGGTCAGCAGTCCGGCCGCGACGACGAGGATACCGGGGGCGTCGCTCCTGCGTGTCGTGGAGGGCATACGTGAGTCTTCGTCGGCGGTGGAAAAAAAGTCACCGGAGTGACCGGATCGGCCCCGACATCGTACCGAAACCCTTACTCCCGGCAGGGAAGTCCTGACGCACATGAGCGAGACGCGCGTCGATCCCGAGGAAGTCCGCCACGTGGCCGGACTCGCGCGGGTCGACCTCGACGAGGACGAAGTCGAGGCGTTCGCCGAGGAGTTCGGCGACATCCTCGACTATTTCGAGACGCTCGACGAGGTGCCCGAGACCGAGGCCGATCCGGACCTGGTGAACGTGATGCGGTCCGACGAGGTCCGGGAGGGACTGACCCAGGAGGAAGCACTTCGAAACGCAGCGGACGCCGAGGACGGCTTCTTCAAGGGGCCGAACGTCTCATGAGCGGGGTCACCGACGACCACGACGCGTTCCTCACCGAGGCGACGATGGACGGCGCCGACGAGGGGCCGCTCTCGGACCTGACCGTCGCCGTCAAGGACAACATCTCGACGGCCGACGTGCGGACGACCTGCGGGTCGGCGATGTTGGCGGACTACGTCCCGCCGTACACCGCGACGGCGGTCGACCGCCTCCTGGACGCCGGCGCCACCGTCGTCGGGAAGACGAACATGGACGAGTTCGGGATGGGGACGACGACGGAGACCTCGGCGTTCGGTCCGACCCAGAACCCGGCCGCGCCGGGCCACGTCCCGGGTGGCTCGTCCGGTGGCTCCGCGGCCGCCGTCGCAGCGGGCGACGCCGACGTCGCACTGGGCACCGACACGGGCGGGTCGATCCGGTGTCCGGCGGCGTTCTGTGGCGTCGTCGGCATCAAACCGACCTACGGCCTGGTTTCCCGGTACGGCCTGATCGCCTACGCGAACAGTCTGGAGACGATCGGTCCCATCGCCAACAGCGTCGAGGACGCGGCCCGCACGCTCGACGCCATGGCCGGCCCCGACGACCACGACGCCACGACCCACGACGAGGGCGCCGACAGTACCTACGCGGCCGCCGCCGACGGCGACGTCGAGGGCCTGGAGATCGGCGTCCCGACG
>CAZIVN010000363.1:0-1605 GCA_964542685.1 uncultured Halobacteriales archaeon | reverse complement strand
CCCGACGCATGCGTCGGATCATCACAGTGCTGATGGTACTGTGCCTCGTCACGGTGGGGTTCGCCCCCGCCGTGTCGGCGGCCAGCGAACAGGCACCCGGCGGAACGGACACGGGCAACGATTCCGCCGCCCAGGAAACGGAACTGACGATTTTGCAGTACAACGACATTCAGACGGCCGCCGCGGAAGACGGCAACTTCCCGCGGCTGGCACACCTCATCGAACAGCGTCGCGCCGCACACGACAACCCGACGATGGTCGTCGGTGCGGGCGACGAGGTGAGTCCCCACGCGCTGTCGCCCACCTCCCAGTGGGAGACCCCCGTCGCCGCGCTGAACCGGATCCAGCCGGACGCCGAAGTGATCGGGAACCACGACCTCGACTTCGGGTTCGGCGCAGTCGAGAACATCTCCCAGGCGTCGGAGTTCCCCTGGCTGATGGCCAACGTCGTCCAGGAGGACAGCGGCGACCCGATTCCGGGCACCGAACCGACGACCGTCGTCGAGAAGGGTGACGTCAAGGTCGGCGTCATCGGCGTCGCCGACGAGAAAATCAAAGGCAAGACGGCCGTGGACTTCGACGAGAAGGGCTACGAGGTCCGTGACTACGTCGACACCACTCAGCAGTACGCGACCCAGCTGAAAGAGGAGCAGAACGTCGACGTCGTCGTGGTCCTCGCGCACCTCGGCGTCCCCAACTCGAAGAACATCGCCGAGAACGTCGACGAGGTCGACGTCATCGCGGTCGGCGACGACGAGATCGAGTACCCGCCCCAGGAACACAGCGGTGCGATCATCATGGAAGCCGAGGGGCGGGCCGCGCACCTGAACGAGATCAACCTCACGATCCAGGACGGCGAGGTCGTCGACTGGGACGGGAAGATGCACGACGTGACGGAGGACGTCACGAAAGACCAGGAGGTCTCCGACGTGATCACGGCCGCCCGCGAGGAACAGCTCGGCCAGACGCTCGGGACCACCGAGGTCGAACTCGACTCGCGGTTCTCGTCGAACTACGCCGACGAGACAGGACTGGGCAACATGATCACGGACGCGTTCCGCTGGAAGACGGGCGCGGACGTCGCCATCACGAACGCGGGTGGCATCCGGTCGGACTCCGTGTACGGCCCCGGTGAGATCACCGCAAGCGACGTGTACAGCATCCTGCCCTTCGGCAACACGCTGGTCACGGTCGAACTGACCGGCGCGGAGATCAAGCAACTACTCGCCAGTCAGACCGACGCGGCCCGCGAGAGTCGCTTCGGCGCACAGGCCGCACTCCAGGTGAGTGGCATCCAGTACGAGTGGTCCGACAACGCGTTCGTCCCGCCGGAACAGCGCATCCAGGACGCCTACATCAACGGCGAACCCCTGCAGGAGGACGAGACGTACACCGTCACGGTCAACTCCTACATGGCCGGGTGGGAGGGTTCGGTCCTGGAGGACGCGCCACGAGTCAGTACGACCGAGGCGCTGTACGGCACCGTCACGGCCGAGTACGTCAAGGCTCAGGGCACCGTCGCGCCCGATGACGTCAACCGCATCCGGCGTGTCGACGCCCAGGTCGCCTCGGCGCCCGTCTACACCAACGGCGAGGACACCGCGA
>CAZIVN010000362.1:0-1623 GCA_964542685.1 uncultured Halobacteriales archaeon | reverse complement strand
GTCGTCCATCGCGCGGACGGCCTGGGCGAGTTGCTGGTCGTCGGCGCGTTCGCGCTCGCGAACGCCCGCAGCAGTCGCGTCCATCGTGGCCGCTCGCAGGCGGTCGTAGTACGCCTCGCGGTCCGTCGCGAACCCCGTCTCGACGGCCGCGCCCGGCCAGTCCCGTGGGGTCTCCGCCCGGCCGTCCCGGATTCGCTCGACGGCAGCCTCGGCGTCGCCTGGGTCCAGCCCCTCGAACCAGGGGCGTTCGTCTGTCATGTCCGTCGGTGCGCTCGCCGGGGTATAAAATCCGCCGTCTCGCGCTCACTCGGCACAGGACACCTCACTCGACCGGAATTTGGGGACGCTACACATTGACAAACAAAACTTATGCGTGTCCGACTGTTGGAAACTGTAGACGACGCACTCCGCGTCGAACGGTAGCTATGGACGGCACGAACGACGACCCCGACTCCGAGAGGCCCGGTCCGACGGACATCGAAGAGCGCTATCGCGCTCGCCAGGAGCAAGACGGCTCCGTCGTCATCTTCGACGACCGAGCAGACGACGCCTGGATCCGATCGGACTACACAGTAGCGGTCTCGGGACGCAAGCAGGAAGGGTAGTCGTCCGACCGATCTCTCCTGTCGATGCCGATCACCAGACGACGGGCATGACGACGTAGCGGAGCGTGTACCCGTCGCCCCGACGAACCACGACCAGCGGTTCGCCCGGCCCCGTCTGGAGTTCGACGGCCCCGGACAGACTCCGGAACACCGCCGCGAACTCGGTGTCGTACTCGTTTCGCAGGTCCGGTCCCGACAGTACCTCCCCGGGGAGTCGCCCGTGTGCGGCGGGGCCGGTCCGCCCCTCGACGTCCACCCGGAGGGCGCCGTCCTCGACGATGAGCGGGTAGTACTCTGCGCCGGGAACGAGGTCGACGGCGTCGACGATGCGGGACATCGCCTCGGCCGTCGTCTCGATGCGGACCGGCACCGGATCTCCGTTTTCCAGGACGAACCGCTCATCGTCCGTGAACCGCGAGGGCAGTTCGAAGGTCAGAGAGTCGAGTAACGCCGGATCCCGGTAGCAGTCGACGACGGCAGTCAGGTCGTCCGACGAGAGCCGAAACTCGGAGACGACGCCCGTCTCGGCGTCGCCGACGAAGGTGACCTCGACCGCGGATCCGTCGTCGACCCACTCGAGCCAGTCCGTGAACTCCTCGATGGTGAACACCGCGGTGACCGTCCGGTCGCCCGCCGTCTCCAGGTGGTCGAACCGGTCGGCGTCCGCGGAACAGTACGTCGGGAGGGAGGAACTCGTCGACCCCGCGGGCGTCGACAGGCCATCCGAGTCGAACTGGACGAGAATCTCGTCGTAGTACGGCTCGGCGTCCGGACCCGGGCGCAGCGTCGCGAGTGCCATCGCCTCGGCGATGACGGATGCAGGGGCAACCAGGCGACCGAGGTCTTCGTCGGCCATACAGATCACTGGCCGTGTGGGTACTAAACCGTGCTCATCCCGGGCGCAGCGGACTCCGACCGGAGACGAAGCTCCGACGCTGCAGGAAGCCCGAACGCTCGGACGGGACTACTCGAACTTCTCGAACGGCGAGCCACAGTCGTTGCAGTAGTGCATCGACCG
>CAZIVN010000361.1:0-1656 GCA_964542685.1 uncultured Halobacteriales archaeon | reverse complement strand
ATCTCCTGGGGCATCCAGTCCGGCTTGTCGTCGGGTGCGTCCTCTTCCCAGGCCCAGCCATCGTAGATGTGGACCTTGTCCGTCCCTTTCTCACGGAGTCGCAGCTCCGTCGGGTCCGCACTGTCTTCGCTGCTGGCCGGGTCGAGCCGTCGCGCCGCCTTCAGCGCCGCCTGGCGGGGCGTGTTCCCCGAGAACACGCTGGATTCGTCGCCACCCGATTCACGCAGTGCGAAATTTCGCTTGCCGTCTTCGCGTACCATGATTTGTCCCTCCATGCCATGCCTGCACACGGTCGACCATAAAGATTCCCCCGAGGGCGGTCGATTTCGGGAGGTTCGCTTATAAACCCCGCCGACCCCCCCACCCCGCTCCCGTCCCCGACTCGGGCGAAATCGGGGCGAAATCGGTGGGGTGATCGCTCGCGCGCGGCGGGATGTCTCCACTCGGACCTCGAAAACACTTAAGTAGGTCGTGTAGCCAAAGTCCAGAGGAGAACCGCGATGGTTCGGAAAAAGAAGCTCAGTCCGAGTGGAGCCAAAGACGAGAACGGCGAGTATCACAACGTCCACATCAATCTCCACGAGGACGAACTCGAAGTTGCCGGCATGGAGATCGGTGACGAGGTTTTCGTGCGCGTGCGCGAGGACAAGATAATCATCCAGCGAGCGGACGACGACGACATCGAACACGACTTCTGACCGTGGCCGTCGCCAGCGACCACCCGACCCCTCGCGCCGCGGGTCGGAACGCTTTCCTTCTCGACAGCCGGTGATGCACCCGATGAACCTCTACCGGTCGGTCAGACCACTCCTGTTCCGGCTCCCGGCGGAGACGGCCCACGGTGCCGTCCACGGCCTCCTCCGTGGGGCCCAGCGCGTCGGCCTCGACCGGGTCCTGGCCCGCCGCTACACGGTCGCGGACTCGCGGCTCGCCGTCGACGTCCTCGGCCAGTCGTTCCCGAACCCCGTCGGCGTCGCCGCCGGATTCGACAAGAACGCCGAACTCCCCCGGGCGCTCGCCGGCCTCGGCTTCGGCTTCGTCGAGGTCGGTGGCGTCACCGCCAGTCCCCAGGCGGGCAACCCCCGGCCACGCATGTTCCGACTCCGCGAGGACGAGGCCCTGATCAACCGGATGGGCCTGAACAACGACGGCGCCGAGACCGTCGGCGACCGGCTCGCCAGCACCGACGCCCCCGTTCCGGTCGGCGTCAACGTCGCCAAGTCCGAGGACGTCCCACTGGAATCGGCCGCCGAGGACTACCTGGCGACCTACGAGGCCGTCGGCGAGGGCGCCGACTTCGTCGTCGTCAACGTCTCCTGTCCGAACTCCCAGGGGTTCCGTGCGCTCCAGAACCGCGAGCCGATGGAACGGATCTTCTCGACGCTGCTGGAGGCCGGCGCCGACCCCCTCCTCGTGAAACTCTCGCCGGACCTCCCCGAACCCGCGATGGCGGACACCGTCGACCTCGTGAACGACCTGGACCTGGACGGCGTCGTCGCCACGAACACCACCACGGACCGCCCGGCGAGCCTCCGCAGTCCCGAACGCGCCGAAACCGGCGGCCTCTCCGGAGCGCCCATCGAGCGGACCGCCACCGAGAGCGTCCGGTTCGTCGCCGAGCGCACCGACGTCCCCGTGATCGGCGTCGGCGGCGTC
>CAZIVN010000360.1:0-1674 GCA_964542685.1 uncultured Halobacteriales archaeon | reverse complement strand
GTACACGAACAGCGCCATCTTGCCGCCTTTGGCGCACTGTTCGCAGCCCTCGGATATCATTCGACGTGTAGTACTGCGTGGAACGGGAAAAAGCGTGCGAAACGGGTCTGTGGCCCGCCGCTCCGGCCCGGTCCGGGTGAGAGTCGCTCACACGCCGCCGACAGAGTGAACCGACCGGCGCCAGTCGAGTCCGACGATGGCAGACAGAGACGACGTGCGTCGCTCCTACGACGAACTCGCGGACGTCTACGCCGCCGAACGCTCCGAGGACGATCAGGCCCTGGCGATTCTCGAACGGTTCCTCGACTCACTGGACGAGCCCGAGCGCGTCCTCGACGCCGGCTGTGGCCAGGGGACGCCGGTACTCGAACGACTGGGTCGGGAGACCGAGGCCGTCGGCGTCGACTTCTCGCGCGAGCAACTCGCCCTCGCCAGGGAGGCGGTCCCGGACGCCGGCCTCGTGGGGGCCGACATGACCCGACTGCCGTTCGCCGACGACAGCTTCGACGCCGTCGTGGCCTACTACTCGCTGATCCACGTCCCGCTGGACGAGCACCCGACGGTCCTCGAGGAGTTCGCGCGGGTCCTGCGGCCGGGCGGACGCGCCCTCGTCTGCGAGGGGTCGGGCGAGGAGTGGGTCGGCGAGAACCCCGACTGGCTGGACACCGGCGTGGAGATGGAGTGGGAGATCGCCGGCGCCGAGGCGACCGCCGAGCAGTTGGACGACGCCGGGTTCACCGTCGTCGACCAGTGGGGCGCACCCGAGCGACTCGCGGCCGACGACGAGGGAGACGACGGGGACGACGCCATCGGCGAGGACGACGAGGACCTCCCGTGGGCCTTTTTCGCCGCACGGTTGGACGGCTAACCGCCGGCCCGTTCTCCGACCCAGCCGAGAACTGACACACCCCGGGAAAGGTTTACCCAGAGGCCCCCGTCGTCGACTCCATGCCCGACCCGTTCGGCCAGGCGTTCCACGACTACCACTTCGACGAACAGCGCGGGCCCCTCCTCCAGCGCTGTGGCGAGGCGACCAGAGAGCACGACGTCGAGAGCTACTTCCGGGTCGGCGACGTCGCCGACACCGACGATCCCGAGGAAGACTGGGTCGCCTCGTGGCTGTCGGGACCGGTTTTGGACATGGGCGCGGGCGTCGGGCGCCACGCCCTCCCGCTCCAGGAACACTACGAGACGGTCGCTATCGAGCAGTCAGAGTCCCTCGTCGCGGTCATGCGCGACCGCGGGGTCGCGGACGCCCGCGTCGCGGACATGTTCGCGCTCCGCGAGGCCTTCGACCGCGACCGGTTCCGGTCGGCCATCGCGTTCGGCACCCAGGTCGGCCTCTCGGGGTCGACGGCCGGCCTGCGCGAGTTCCTCGCGGACCTGTCGTACGTCACGACGCCCGAGGCGACGCTGGTGTTCGACGGGTTCGACCCCGACCGCGAGGCGACGGCGGAGTTGCTGGACTACCGGCCCGACCCCAGGCCGGGCGTCGCTCACCGCGTCGCACAGTTCGAGTACGACGGGACGCTCGGGGAGCCGTGGGTGTACCGACTCGCCGCGCCCGACCGCGTCCGCGAGGCGGTCGTCGGAACGGACTGGGAGGTCGCCGGCGTCGAGTACGGCGACGGCGACTGGGCCCACACGTACCACGTCGCACTGGCGAAGGACTGA
>CAZIVN010000359.1:0-1675 GCA_964542685.1 uncultured Halobacteriales archaeon | reverse complement strand
TCGCCGAGAACGCCGCGGCGGCGCTGCGCTCCGTGCGCCAGCGCGACCGGCTGACCGCCCAGCGCGAACAGTTGCGCCAGCAGAACGCCCGCCTGGACCGGTTCGCCAGCGCCGTCAGCCACGACCTCCGGAACCCGTTGAACGTCGCCCGGGGCGCCCTCGAACGGTACCGAGAGACGGGCGACGAAGCGGCCCTGGACGACGTCGCCTACGGCCACCGCCGGATCGGCGACATCATCGACGACGTCCTGACCCTGGCACGGGAGGACGGCGACCTCGACGCGACGGAGCGACTCGGACTCGCACCGGTCGCCGAGGACGCCTGGGCGGGCGTCGACACCGGCGACCTCTCGCTGTCGATTCGGACCGACGGCACCGTCGAGGCCGACCCGGGACGACTCCGTCGGCTCCTCGAGAACCTGTTTCGCAACGTCACGGAACACGCCACCGCCGACCAGTCGGCGGCCGACGCCGACGGGGCGACGACGGTTCGCGTGGGCGACCTGGCGGACGAGGCCGGGTTCTACGTCGCCGACGACGGCCCCGGCTTCCCCGACGACGACGTGTTCGAACACGGGTACACGACCGCCGAGGAGGGGACCGGCTTCGGACTCGCCATCGTCGCCGAACTCGCCGACGCCCACGGCTGGACGGTCGCCGCCACCGAGAGCGCCGGGGGCGGCGCACGCGTCGAGGTCACCGGCGTCGACTCCCTCGACTGACCCCCCGGGGCTCCCGCGCCGACCGCCGGCGAAGCGCCTTTGTCACCGCCGCGCGTCTCGCACCGCGTGACCCGAGCACTCGTCGTCGGGGGGACCCGCTTCATCGGCCGCCACGCCGTCCGGGACTGCCTCGACCACGGCTACGACGTGACGACGTTCACCCGCGGCAACGACGACTACCCGTTCGACGAGGACCGCGTCGCCCACGTGACCGGCGACCGCACCGACCGCGCGGCCCTGGAAGCGGCCGCGGAGCGGGTCGATCCGGACGTCGTTCTCGACTTCGTCGCCTACCACCCCGGCGAGGTTGAGACGGCCTGCGAGGTGTTCGCCGACGTCGACGCGTACGTGTACGTCTCCAGCGTCTCGGCCTACGACGACCCGCACGTCCCACTGCGGGAAGACGCGACGCCCATCGAACCCTGTGACGACGACCAGGCGACCGACGACTCCGGCGAGACCTACGGCGCCCGCAAGGCCGAGGGCGACCGGGTCGTCGCCGCCGCCGCGGACCGGGGCGTCCGCGCGATGAGCGTCCGCCCGGCGCTGGTGTACGGCCCGCACGACCCCACTGGGCGGTTCGACTACTGGGTCGCGCGGGTCGTCGACCGGGACCGCGTCCTCGTCCCCGGCGACGGCGACTCGCTGTTGCACCGGTCGTTCGCACCGGACGTCGCCCGTGCGATCCGACTCGTCGCCGAGGAAGGGGCGCCCGGCGAGACGTACAACGCCGCCGACCGCCGGGCGCTGACGCTCGATGGGACCGTCGAGGCCATCGCCGACGTCGCCGACACGGACGTCGAGGCGGTCCACGCGCCGCCGTCGGCCTTCGAGAACGCGGCACTCGACCCCGGCGATGTCCCGTGCTACACCCCGCGACCGTTCCTGGCCGCGACGGCGAAACTGGCTGGGCTGGGCTGGGACTCGACGCCCGTCGAGACGGCCGTCGAGCG
>CAZIVN010000358.1:0-1681 GCA_964542685.1 uncultured Halobacteriales archaeon | reverse complement strand
GGCCCGACCGGTCGCGACGGCGGTGCCACGGGGTTTTTACTGAGCGGGCAGCAACCCAGGAACGATGAACGTCGGGATCGTCGCACAGCGCGACAACGCCAGGGCGGTCGCGCTGGCAGCCGAGTTGCGAGCGGCGCTGGCCGAGGACGGCGTCGACGTTGCCATCGACGAGACGACTGCGACCGCCCTCGACCGGGAGGGCGTCGCCGTCGAGACGATGGCGGACTGCGACCTGGTCGTCAGCATCGGCGGCGACGGGACCTTCCTCTACACCGCCCGCGGCGTCGGGACGACGCCAATCGTCGGCGTCAACCTCGGCGAGGTTGGGTTCCTGAACGCGGTCCGACCGATCGACGCCGTCGCCGCCGTCCGGACCGTCGTCGACAGTGCACGCGACGGCGACCTGGACGTCCAGCGGGTGCCGCGCCTGCAGGCGTCGAGCGACGACTGGTCGCTCCCGCCCAGCATCAACGAAGTGGTCGTCCAGGGGCCACAGCGCGGGCACGGCCGCGGCATCGGCGTCGAGATTCGCGTCGACGGCGCCCTGTACGCCGGCGGACGGGCCGACGGCGCGATGGTGGCGACGCCGACCGGCTCGACCGCCTACAACCTGAGCGAGGGCGGGCCACTCGTCCACCACGACGTCGAGGGGCTGGTCGTCACCGAGATGTGCCCGGCCGACCCGATGCCGCCGCTGGTCGTCGACGCCGACAGCGAGATCACCGTCCAGGTCGACGGCGCCGACCGCGCCCACGTCGTCGGGGACGGCCGCGCCAGGGAGACGCTGACGCCGCCGAGGTCGGTCCGGATTACCGCCAGTGCGGAGCCGGTGTTCATCGCCGGGCCGAGCGTCGACTTCTTCCAGGCGCTGGGGAAACTGGAGTAGCCCCGCCGCGATTCCCGCTTCCGAAAGGCCTAATCAGTACTCGGCACTAGAGTAGTTCGATGAACGAACAACTTCCGGACGTGCAGGCGAGTCGTCCCGACGTGACCGTCGGGCTCGGAGAAGTCGGCGTCACCGGCGTCGAGAAGCTGGTGAAGGTCGCACGCCCGGACAAGCGCCCGTACGTGCTGACCGCGGAGTTCGACGTCGTCGTCGACCTGCCCCAGTGGCGAAAGGGCGTCGACATGAGCCGCAACATGGAGGTCGTCGACGAGATTCTGGAGGACGCGACCGCCGAGGAGACGTACCGTCTGGAGGACGTCTGTGGCGACGCCGCCGAGCGACTGCTCGAGAAACACGACTACACGACCCGCGCGGAGGTGTCGATGGAGGCCGAGTTCATGGTCCGCGACGAGACGCCGGCGAGCGAGAAGCCCACGCAGGCGACCGTCGACGTCCTCGCGAAGGCCACCGCGACGGCGGAGGGCACCCGCGAGATGATCGGCACCCGCGTCACCGGCATGACCGTCTGTCCCTGCTCGCAGGGGATGATGGAGGGCACTGCCCGCGAGAAACTGGCGGAACTGGGCGTCGGCGACGACGAGGTCGCCGAGTTCCTGCGGGAGGTCCCGCAGGCGGGCCACTCCCAGCGGGGACACGCGACCCTGATGGTCGAGTCCGGCGGCGCACCCGAGGTCAACCTGCACGACCTCATCGAGGTCGCGCGGGACTCGATGTCCGCACGGATCTACAACCTCGCGAAGCGGCCCGACGAGGACCACATGACCTACCAGGCCC
>CAZIVN010000357.1:0-1686 GCA_964542685.1 uncultured Halobacteriales archaeon | reverse complement strand
TCTCGTGGGCGGCCAGTTCGACGGCCGTGTCGACCGCGATCTCGCCGCCGGTCCGCGACGGGACGTTGTACAGCACCTGCGGGAGATCGACGGCGTCGGCTATCGTCCGGTAGTGCTCCACCAGGCCGTCCTGTTCGGGACGGTTGTAGTACGGCGAGATCAACAGCAGTGCGTCGGCGCCGACGTCGGCGGCGCGTTCGGACAACTCGAGGGCCTCGCGGGTGTTGTTCGAGCCGCTACCGGCGATCACGGGGACGTCGACGGCGTCGACGACGGCCTCGATAACGCGGACGTGTTCCTCGTGGGTCAGGGTCGCGCTCTCGCCGGTCGTCCCGCAGGGGACGAGGCCGTCGACGCCGGCCCGTTCGAGGCGGCGAGCGTCGGCGCGTAGCTGGTCGAAGTCGATGCGTTCGTCGGCGGTAAACGGCGTCGGCATCGCCGGGAAGACGCCTGTGAGGTTGATGTCGTGCATGTGGTCTGTGGGTTCGAAGGCAGTCGGAGCGCGGTGCAGGTCGGCGCACGCCCGGAACGGGGGTGCCAACCCCGCACCGAGCACTAGAAGGGTGTTGTTTTGCCTTTGAACCCGAAGAAGGCGAAGCCGCCACTGGTCGAGGCTGCGAGCCCGGAACCGGTGGCGGTCGTCATGTACTCGTACCCGAGTTCCTCCTTCGGTATAACCCTTGTGTGTCACGTGTTCACCCCTTTAGGTAGTGACGGGCCCTCGAGCGTGAGGGGCCGTACCCAACGCTTACACCGGGGGTCGGCGTACTGCCGGGGCGCGGATGGTCGACGACACCACGGACGAGGACCCGACGGACGACGCCCCCGGCGGAGGCGACACGGACGATGCGGCCGGCCGGGACGAGACGGACGACCTCGCCGCCCGACTGGCCGACCTCGCGAACCACGACGAGTTCGAACTCTCCCTGTCCCGCGACGACGCCGAGGTGACCTCCGACGGCGTCGACGTGGACACGCCCGCGGGCCGACTGGCGTTCGACGCGCTCCCGCCGGACGACTACGGGGCCGAGCACGAGCGCCACGACCCGCGCGAGGACGTGTACGTCCACATGTGGTTCCTGGAGGGGTACACTGTGGTCTACACGCGCGACGGGCCCGAGGGCGCGGCGAGCCACTGGCTAGAGGTCCACGAACAGCGCCCGGACGAACGGGCGATCGAACTCCGGGACCACGGCATCCCCGACCGCCGCGCGGAGGTCGCGGCGCTCAGAGAGGCGGGGCTGACGTACAGCGAGATCGTCGAGGCGACGGGGTCGCAGGGGCCGAACCACCGCGGGGACGTCTCGACGCACCTCCAGGCGTACAACCGCCAGATCCAGAACGCGAAGTGGCTGGCCGAACACGCCGACCTGGTCCGGCGCGGCCGGAGCGGGGGCGGGGCGGACGACGGCTGACGGGACCTGTCACCGCTCCTCGACGCTCGTCACCTGGCCGGCCGCGACGGTCTGGCCCATGTCACGCACCGCGAAACTCCCGAGTTCGGGAATCTCGTCGGCCGCTTCGATGGCCAGGGGCTTCTGCGGACGGACGGTGACGACCGCGCTGTCGCCGGCCTCGACGAAGTCCGGGTTCGCCTCGTCGTCGCCCTCGCCGCTCGGGTCGAGTTTCCGGTCGATGGACTCGATCGTTCCGGCGACCTGGGCGGTGTGGGCGTGGAAGACGGGC
>CAZIVN010000356.1:0-1707 GCA_964542685.1 uncultured Halobacteriales archaeon | reverse complement strand
ACGGTCCCGGCCAGCGCCTCGACCCCACGCTCGATGGCGTCGGGGTCTTCCCAGCTGAACGACAGTCGCAGGCAGTGTTCGCCGCCCTCGTCCGGGTAGAACATCGACCCGGGGAGGTACGTCACCCCCGCGTCGATGGCGTCGTCGAGGGTGGCCGAGGTGTCGACCCCGTCGGGGAGTTCGACCCACACGAAGAACCCGCCCGCGGGCTCGGTCCAGGTCGCACTGGCGGGCATGTGATCGGCCAGTGCCGACAGGAGGCGGTCCCGACGCGTCCGGTAGGCCGCGCGCAACTCCGGGAGCGCGCGGTCGAGACCGCCCTCGTCGCAGTACCGGCCGACGACGCTGCGCGTGAAGGTGTTGGTCCCGCCGGCGGCGACGGTGTCGACGGCGTCGACGGCCGTCTCGTCGGCCAGCACCCAGCCCAGTCGGACGCCGGGCGCGACGGTCTTCGAGAAGGTTCCGACCCGGACCACGCGCCCGTCCCCGTCGAGGGCGCGCAGCGGCGGTTCCGGCTCGCCGTCGTACCGCAGGTCGCCGTAGGCGTCGTCCTCCAGGACTGCGACGTCGTACTCGCGGGCCACGTCGAGGAGGCGGCGACGCCGGTCGGCCGGCATCGTCGTCCCCGTCGGGTTCTGGAAGTTCGGGATGGTGTACAGCAGCGTCGGATCGGCCGCGCCACGCTCCCGGCGGGCCGCGAGGCGATCCGCCAGTGCGTCGACGTCCAGTCCGTCGCCGTCGACCGGGACGCCGACGATCTCGACGCCGTGGGTTCGGAACACGCTCAGCGCGCCCATGAACGTCGGTGCCTCCACGACGAGGACGTCCCCGGGATCGAGCATCGTCCGGCAGACGCTGTCGATGGCGTGGGTCGCGCCGTTGGTCAGCGTGACCTCCGCGGGGTCCGCGTCGATACCGCGGTCGGCGGCGCGTTCGCGGACGACCTCGGCGAGTCGCCGGGCGTACTCGCCGCCGCCGTACTGGAGCGCCTGTGGCCCCTCCTCGGCGAAGACGTCCTCGACGGCGTCGGTCAGAGCCGACTGTGCGAAGGAGTCGGGGAACGGGAACCCGAAGCTCAGGCCGGCGGCGTCGGCGTTGGCGATCCGGCGCCAGTCGCCGTACGCCGACCCCTCCAGGGCGTCGCGGACGGGGTCGGTCAGGAACCGCTCGACGCCCGTGCCGTGGTCGCTCATGCCCACCAGTGACGCGCCCCCGGGCAAAAACGTGCCCGTTGCGTCAACGCGGGTGGGGTACCACGAGGGTCGGCGGCGGCCGGGCGTGTTCCTCGGTACCAAATGCCGCCCTGAGCGGGTCCCACAAGGCTCTTTACCGCGCTAATTAGATGTCATTACACGATGGCAGCACAAGCGTTCCCCGAGTACCTCGACGTCGACTACACGGACGGCGAGGGCGAGTCGCCCGCGGACTACCCCTCGGTGCCGCACAAGATGGAGAAGGCCCTGGAGGTCATCGAAACCGGTCTCGAGGAGTACGACAACCCGGCAATCATGTGGACCGGCGGGAAGGACTCGACCCTGACGCTGTACTTCGTCCGCGAAGTCGCCCGCGAGAAGGGGTACGACCTCCCCCCGGCGGTGTTCATCGACCACTACCAGCACTTCGACGAACTGATCGAGTTCGCCGAGGACTGGGCCGACGAGTGGGACGTGGAACTGCTGTGGGCGCGCAACGAGGACGTCGGCGAGT
>CAZIVN010000355.1:0-1726 GCA_964542685.1 uncultured Halobacteriales archaeon | reverse complement strand
GTGAGTGCCGGTCGCGCCGGGTCGCATTCGACTGCCGAACCGTCACCATTTAATCGAAACGGGCTGTCCAGTCCCACATGGTCGCCGCGCTGTTTCTCGTGGGGCTACTCGTCGCGGTGTTCGTCGGCTTCAACATCGGTGGGTCCTCGACCGGCGTGGCCTTCGGCCCGGCCGTCGGGAGCGACACCGTCTCGAAGGTCGGCGCGGCGGGGCTGATGACGCTGTTTGCCTTCGCTGGCGGGTGGACCGTCGGTCGCGAAGTCGTCGAGACGCTGGGTCGAAACATCGTCACTACTCCGTTCACGCTGTCGGTGAGCATCGGCGTCCTCTTTTTCGTCGGGTTCGCGCTGTTCGTCTCGAACATCTTCGGCGTCCCGGCGTCGACGTCGATGACCGCCGTGGGGTCGATGGCGGGGTTCGGAATCGCTCGCGGGGCGCTCAACTGGGGCGAGATGGGACAGATCGTCTCCTGGTGGCTCGTCTCGCCGATCCTGGCGTTCTGGGTGAGTGCCGTCGTCGGACGCTACTACTACCCGCGGCTGGTCGAGTGGTTCGCCGTCACGCAGTCCGAGGGGTCGCTGCTCGCGTTCGACCGCTCCGGGACCGTCCCCCGGCCAGTCCTCGGGCCCAACACGACCCGCCGGGAGGTCGTCGGCACCACCCTCGTCGTCGGGATCGGCTGTTACATGGCCTTCTCGGCGGGCGCGTCGAACGTCGCCAACGCCGTCGCGCCGCTGGTCGGCAGCGACGCGCTCACGATGAACGAGGGCATCCTGCTCGCAGGGGCGGCTATCGGACTGGGCGCGTTCACCATCGCCCGGCGAACGATGGATACCGTCGGCAACGACCTGACGGAACTGCCCCTGCTGGCGGCGCTGGTCGTCGCGACCGTCAGTTCGACCGTCGTCACCGCTCTCTCGGCGCTGGGCGTGCCGGCGAGTTTCGTCATCATCGCGACGATGAGCATCGTCGGCCTCGGGTGGGGCCGGGCGACCCGGACGGTCACGGTCGCCGACGCCCGCCAGGGCGAGCGACCCCAGGTGACGGTCGACGCGCTGGCGGCCGACGCCACCGACGCACCGACGGTCGGCGGAGACGGAGGGGATCCGTCCGACGTCGACGTTCCCGCCATCGGCGAGGAGGAGACAGACGTCCCCAGCGCGTCTGACCTGTTCGAACCGGCGACGACTGCGCGGGTGATCGTCCTCCAGAACGTCGTCCCCGGGGTCGCCACGGTCGCATCGTTCCTGCTGTTCCGGGTCGTCCCAATATAACATCTGGACTATAGGTACACGTTCTGTTATTTTTCACCCGCTGGCGTGTCACGGAAACAGCAAAGTCTAACCGTCCGGGGGGCAAACCACCGGGTGATGCCAACCGTCGAGTACCTGAACTACGAAGTTCTGGACGACCAGGGCTGGGATATGTACGACGAAGAGACGTTCGAGCAAGCCGCCGACGCCGGCCTCGACGACGAAGACTACGGCGAGATCGAGGTCAACCAGGGCGAGTACATCCTCGAGGCAGCCGAGGCGCAGGGGTACGACTGGCCGTTCTCGTGTCGCGCGGGGGCCTGTGCGAACTGTGCCGCTATCGTCATCGATGGCGAAATCGACATGGACATGCAGCAGATCCTCTCCGACGAGGAAGTCGAGGACAAAAACGTCCGACTGACCTGTATCGGCAGCCCTGCCGAAGACGAAGTCAGGATCGTATACAACGCCAA
>CAZIVN010000354.1:0-1726 GCA_964542685.1 uncultured Halobacteriales archaeon | reverse complement strand
ACGTCATCACCGAGGACGGCTACGCGCCGGGCGCGGACCTCCGCGAGGCCATCGTCGGGGGCGTCGAGGAGGCCATCGGCCCCATCGCCCGCCCCGAGGAAGTGATCTTCACGCCCGAACTCCCCAAGACCCGGTCGGGCAAGATCATGCGACGCCTGCTGGAAGACATCGCCAACGGCGACGACCTGGGTGACACGAGCACGCTCCGGAACCCCGACGTGGTCGAGGACATCAAGACTCAGGTCGCGGGCGACTAGTCGTCCCGGGCCGCGTCGTCGTACCGGGAGACGAACTGGACGGCCCCGAGCAGGACGGCCAGGGAGAGCCCGACCATCACCATCCCGTAGACGGCGAAGGTCAGCGGCGACACCGGAAAACTGATCGGCCCGAGCTGGGCGGTCGTCAGGTCGTTCTGGGCCGGAAGCACCACGCCGATGATCGAACCGAGCAGCCCCGACAGCAGGACGACGCCGACGTACACGACGGCGATGACGCGCCGGCCACTGGTCGTCGCCGGGAGCGAGAACCGACTTCGTGACACGACCGACGGTTGGTGGCCGGGAACGATGAGACTTTCCTTCCCCGGACCCTACCGCCGGCAATGTCGGAGAAGCTGCTGTTACTGCTCGTCCTGGTCGGCATCGCGAGCATGATGTTCCTCACCGGGTTCGTCCTCGTCGCGACCTAGCGGCGACGGCCCGACACCCGCAGCCACCCCGTCCCGCGCGGGTCCGTCGTCGCGTCCACCTCGCTGTCGACGACGTCGAACCCGGCGTCCCGAACTCGTTCCCGCAGGTCCGACTCGCGAAACAGCGTGAACGCACGCTCGTCGGCCTCGTACCTGTCGCCCGGTTTCCTCCCCGCTCCGTGTTTGACCGCACAGAACAGCGTCGCGTCCGGGCGGGCGACGCGGGCGAACTCCGCGAGTGCGTCGTCGACGTCTCCCCTGGGCAGGTGCAACAGCGACGCCATCGCCCACACCCCGTCGACGGCGTCGGTCGAGAGTGGGAGTCGACGCATGTCTCCGCGCACGTACCGTCCGGCGTGGCGCTCGACGGCGCGGTCCAGGAACGCCGTCGACAGGTCGAGGCCGACTGCCTCGTACCCCCGCTCCGAGAACGTCTCCGTCTCCCAGCCGGGCCCACAGCCGACGTCGAGGATCCGACCGCCGTCGGTCCGCTCGCAGAACCGGTCGACGAGCGGTTCGATGGGCGACCGGTCGGCGTGCCGGTCGACGTAGTCCGCGGCGTGGCGGTCGTACGTCTCGACGGTCGGCGTCAAGGAGTCGTCGTCCATTGCTCGAAAACGAAGGGACCGCAGCGGTTACTCGTCGACGTCCGCCTGTTCGTTGCCGCCGTCGGACTGGGAGTCCGACGAGGTTCGCGACCCGCGTCGCCCACCCCCGTCCGCGACGAGTTCCTCCTCGTCCTCGCCGCCGTCGGTCAGGGCCGTCTCGCGGGCGTTCTGGAACCAGTCCCACTCGCGGGTCCACATGCCCTGTTCTTTCAGGTCCCACGGGTCGGCGTCCTCGAGCGGACGGCCCTCGAAGTACGAGGACGCCATGTTCCACAGCCAGAAGATCTGGCCGATCAGCAGGATGACGGCGCCCACGGTCGCGATCACGTGGAGGTTGGTGAAGTACTGGAGCGGGCCGATGGAGACCGCGTTGTAGGAGGCGTACCGGCGCGGCATACCGCCGTACCCCAGCAGGATCATGGCGAAGAAC
>CAZIVN010000353.1:0-1748 GCA_964542685.1 uncultured Halobacteriales archaeon | reverse complement strand
ACCGTTGATCGTGAGTGTGTGCTCGCCCTCCGGGACGCCCTGCACGACGGCGACCCCCTGGAACGTCGGGACAGCCTCGGGTTCGCTCTCGAACAGCGCGAACAGTTCGAGCGGCGACGGGGCGGTCGTCAGCCCCTCGCCATCGGGTGCGTCGGCCGACGGGACGGCGTCTGTCACCCCGGCGACGACCTGGTTGAACGGCGAGGGGTCGCCGATCGCATCGTAGCGGTCGGCGAGTGCCTGACGGTGGTTGGTTTCGCTGATGTCGCTCGCGGGGTTGTCGTACCGGGGGTCCTGCCAGGGGACGCCGGTCGTCGTGAGGTGGCTCGCGACCCGGTCCTCCGCGAAGTCGGGGATACTGAACTCGAAGCTCAGCTGCGGGCCGGTGAAGTCGTCGATGTGTTCGAGGTCAGCGCTCGGGACGAGGTCGTAGGTCACGTCGGCTTCGCCGTCGTCGTCCCCCTGGTAGTCGAACCGGCGGCCCGTCTCCCGCTTCGGGAGGTCGGTGGGCGGCGAGCGCAGCGCGTCGAACGAGCGGACCGTCAGGTCGTCGGGGAGGAGGTCGGACGGGTCGACCGACGGGAGCCCGTCGTGTTCGTAGATGGGAGTGCCGTCGAGTTCCGGGACGGCAAACGGGAGTGCGAGCCCCTCGTCCCGCGGGAGGCCGTACGCGAGGGGGATCGTGGCAACGTCCTCCATCCCCTCGATGACGTTGTTGGTGATGTCGGCGATCTGGTCGTCGAGAGGCAGCCGCTGGAAGGAGTCCTCCTCGTCGTTGATCGAGAGACCGCTGGAGTGTGACCCGAGTTCCGAGAGGAGGCGCGGCCGGCGCTCGGGGTCGGGGTCGAGGTGTTCGTTGTTCGGCACCGACCTGGAGTGCGAACTGGCGACGTGCAGCTGTGGCTCCTCCGACCCGGTGTCGACGAACACGTGCAGGACCTCCCAGTCGTGCCAGTGGAAGTTCGTCGTGAACTGGTCGAAGGCCGAGTAGAACCAGTACTGTACGACCGCGAGCGGCGAGTTCTCGTACTCCACGACGTGGTAGAACGCCGTCGTCTCCGGGGGGTCCTCGGAACCGCCGTCCTGTACCCACCCCTCCAGTGCGTCGAACCCGTCGACGACGGTGCGGCCGTCCTGTTCGCTCTCGTACTGGCGCGGGTCGGTCGGAAACCACCGTTCGTGCTGGTCGAAGTAGACCGTCGGGGCGAACTGCTCGGAGAGCGCCCGTGCTCGCTCGTTGTCGACCTCGACGGTCGGCTCGTCGTCCTCCGACTCGAAGAACGAACAGCCCGCCAGCGAGACGGCGGCGCCCCCGGCGATCCCGCCGAGAACCGCCCGCCGATCCAGTGACTGAGGCTCTGATCTTACCATAACCGTACCCCTACGATACTGGCCGGCCGAGTGCCGAAACGGCTCCGTACCCTCCCAGGTCCAGGTGCGGTCGACATTACTGGCTTTACTCAACTGGCGTGACAGAATAGGCCTTCTGGTAGAACCGCCGCTGCGAGCGCGGCTACTCCGAGCGGACACCACGGATCCGTGCAACGATACCGCGGCCGCCGCCGAGGCGGTAGGTGACGTACGCGACGATCCCTGCGACGACGACGAAGAGCAACAGCAACACGACGTTCGCCGTCATGAACAGCCTCGAGGAGGGACTCGCATCGAATCCGCCGGCGAGGTCCGGGAGGGTCATCAGGATCGGCGTGGCGACGAGCATGCCGGCGACGGTGTAGCCGACGAAGACG
>CAZIVN010000352.1:0-1768 GCA_964542685.1 uncultured Halobacteriales archaeon | reverse complement strand
GGGAGAACGTCCGCGAGAACATCCTCGTCGACGAGCCGACCTGCCACTCCTGTCCGGTCGCCTGCAAGAAGGAGGTGGAGGTCGACGTCCACCACAAGGGCAACGACCTGAACGTCCGGATGGAGTCCTACGAGTACGAGTCCGCGTGGGCGCTGGGCCCGAACTCGATGACCGACGAGCGCGACAAGGTCGCCATCATGATCGACCGGTGTAACGACGTCGGCGTCGACACCATCGAGATGGGCAACATGATGGCGATGGCCATGGAGATGACCGAGGAGGGCAAGCTCGACGCCGAGGGCATGCAGTGGGGCGACAGCGACACGATGATCGAGATGATCGAGCGCGTCGGCCACCAGGACCCGGACGACGACCTCGCCGGGTTGCTCGCGAAGGGCGCCGAGCGCATCGCCGACGAGAAGGACGCCCACGATAACAAGCTCTCGGTCAAGGGCCAGACGATGCCCGCCTACGACCCGCGCTGCATGAAGGGGATGGCGATCGGCTACGCCACCTCCAACCGCGGCGCGTGTCACCTGCGCGGGTACACGCCCGCCGCCGAGATCCTGGGCATCCCCGAGAAGGTCGACCCCCACGACCCCGAGGGGAAGGGTGAGCTGTGTGCCACCTTCCAGGACATGCACGCGATCAGCGACTCGTTCGACATCTGCAAGTTCAACGCCTTCGCCGAGGGCATCGAAGAGTACGTCCTCCAGTACGGCGGGATGACCGGGATGGACGTCACCGAGGAGGAACTGATGGAGGCCGGCGAGCGCATCTACAACCTCGAACGGTACTACAACAACCTCTGTGGCTTCGACGGTAGCGACGACACCCTGCCGAACCGCTTCGTCGAGGGCCACGAGGACGCCATGCCCGGCCAGGGCGGCAGCGAGGGTGACCTCGCGGAACTGGACGTCCTCAAGGAGGAGTACTACGAGACCCGCGACTGGGTCGACGGCGTCGTCCCCGACGAGAAACTGGAGGAACTCGGCATCGACGTCGGGCCCGGAACGGGCGTCAGTTCCGGCGACGGCGCTGCCACCGCAGACGACTGATCGCGACGCGCGGTTCCGATCCGACTTTTTTGCGTCACGTCGAACCCGAGTAGTGACACGACGACCGTTTCACCGCGGTCCTCTCGCCGACGTCAGTCACGTCAGCGGCACGCCCATCGCGTCCAGACCGTGCAGGCCCAGCGTCTCCAGGCCGAGCAACACGACCAGCGCGGCGACGACGGCGAGCGTGGCGACCATGAGCGTGTCCACGAGGTTGCCCGGCGAGCGCCAGTGGATCACGGCGACCCAGCCGACAACCGCGAGCAGGACGCCCAGCAGCGGGATCTGTACCAGGAGCGCCCACGCGACCGCGGCGACGAGTGCGGTCAGTACGGCCGTCTCGAAGCCGCCGGGGTCCGGTTTCTCGTCGTAGAACACCGCGAGCGTCGCCAGGTGGATGGCGAGTGCGCCCACGAGCAGTTCCGCGGCGACGACCAGGACGCCGTCGAGCGTCACGAGTCCGTCGACGGGCGGGCGTCCGGGTGGCACGAACAGGTCCGCGATCGGGATGGCTTCGTACATGGTGTGTCTCCGCTCGTCGCTTGGCCCGGGAGCTCCCTAAACCGGGGTGAGCGCTAGGGCGGGTTGTCGCCGGGTTCGCGACGATTAACGCGAGTTAAATCGGGCGACAGCGGCGGGTTCGGCGACGCCCGCGAGCGGTTCGTACGGGTCCGTTTCATACGGTTTCGTTTCATCTATTACCGGTGATA
>CAZIVN010000351.1:0-1769 GCA_964542685.1 uncultured Halobacteriales archaeon | reverse complement strand
CGGACCGGCGGCGAGATCGCGGTCGACACGGCCGTCGAACTGGCCGCCCACGAGAACGTCGCCGGCTACAAGGCCGCGGGCGGCGACCTCGGGCGAATCGGCGAACTGATCGAGCGCACCCGCGACCGCGACTTCGCGGTGCTGTCCGGCGACGACGCACTGACGCTTCCCGTCTGCTCGCTGGGCGGCCGCGGGACCATCAGCGTCGCCGCGAACGTCGAACCCGAACGCGTCTCCGCGATGGTCGGCGCGGCCGTCGCCGGCGACGGCGCGGCCGCCCGCGAGTGGCACCACGAACTCGGCCCGCTGTTCCGTGCGCTGTTCGTCGAGACCAACCCCATCCCGGTCAAGGAAGCGCTCGGAATCCGAACCGACCGGAGGCCCGTCTTCCGCCCGCCGATGACGCGCATGGACGAGGAGGCCCGGGCCGAACTGCGCGACGTCCTCGCCACGCTGGACGACCGTCCCGTACCGGAGGTGCAAGCCTGATGCGACTGGCCGTCGCCGGCGCCACCGGACGGATGGGACGGGAAGTCCTCGACGCCGCGGGCGAGCGAGACGCGGAGGTCGTCCTCGCGGTCGCCCGGGAGCGGACGACCGTCGCCGGCCACGAGGTCGTCCCGGACGACGACGTCGCCGCTCACCTGCGCGACCGCGAGGCCGACGTCCTGGTCGACTTCTCGGCGCCGGCGGCGACCGCGCGGTACGCCGCCGCCTGCGCCGAGGAAGGCGTCGCGCTGGTCACCGGGACGACGGGACTGGACGCGGACTGCGAGGCGGCGCTGTCGGCGGCCGCCGACCGAACGGCGGTCCTCCACGCCGCGAACTTCGCCCGCGGCGTCGCGACGCTCTCGGCGCTCCTGGACCGAGCGGTCGACGCGCTCCCCGACTACGACCTCGAACTCGTCGAGACCCACCACGCGGGCAAGCGCGACGCGCCCTCCGGCACCGCCGGGGCGCTCCTCGACGCGGCGGGCGTCCCCGAGGACGATCGCGTGTACGGGCGCGAGGGTGAGGCCCCGCGCAGCGACGACGAGGTCGGCGTCCACGCGGTGCGGGCCGGCGCCGTCGCCGGCGAACACGAGGCGATTCTGGCGGGCGACGGCGAGGAACTGCGACTCACGCACCGCGCCGGCGACCGCGACGTGTTCGCCGCCGGTGCACTCGACGCCGCGGCCTGGGTCGCCGGCCGGGACTCCGGCCGCTACGCGTTCGTGGAGGTGCTCGGAGCGTGAGTTCCCTCCGCGACGAGGTGGCCGACCTCTGGGCGGCCCACGACGCCGGCGACCTCGCGGCCGACGAGGACGCCCTCGCGACGCTTGGGGCGTTCCTCGACGCCCTGGAGGCCGGCGAGGTCCGGGCCGCAGAGCCAGCGGACGACGGCGAGTGGACCGCGAACCGCTGGGTGAAGCGGGGGATTCTCCTGGTGTTCGCGCTCCACGAGACCCGGGCCCGCGAGTACGGCGACGTGACCTACAACGACGTGCTCCCGCTTGCCGACACCGCCGCGCTGGGCGAACGAGGCACCCGGAACACGCCCGACGGGACCGTGATCCGCCGTGGCGCCCACGTCGGGAGCGACTGCATCCTGATGTCGCCGTCGTTCGTCAACGTCGGCGCCCACGTCGGCGACGGGACGCTCGTCGACTCCTGTGACACGGTCGGCTCCTGTGCACAGATCGGCGCGGACGTGAAGCTCGGCGCCAACAGCCTGGTCGGCGGCGTCCTCGAACCCGTCGAGGACGCGCCGGTCGTGATCGAGGACGGCG
>CAZIVN010000350.1:0-1772 GCA_964542685.1 uncultured Halobacteriales archaeon | reverse complement strand
GGAACCGCTCTTTCTGGTCCTCGTCGCCGAACTCGTAGACCATGTTGCCCGCCAGGGAGGTGTGAGCCGCGACGACCGTCCCGAGCCCGCCGCTGCCACGGGAGATCTCCGCCAGTCCGATCGCGTAGGAGTGGTAGTCCAGTCCGGCGCCGCCGTACTCCTCGGGGAACGGCATTCCCATGAGACCGAGGTCGGCCATCTCGTCGACCAGGTCGGCGGGGAACTCGTCGGTTTCGTCGATCTCGTCCGCGACCGGGACGACTTCCTCGTCGACGAACTCCGCGACGGTGTCCTTGATTTGCCGCTGTTCGGCGGTGAGACTGAGGTCCATGGTCGAACCTTCGGCTCGCCGGACTTCACTGTTCCCATCGGCCGAAGTCGGCGGGACCGGCCGAACCATTGAGCCGGAACCCCGGAGGATAAACCGCTGGGGCACAGTAGAGGTAACACGGATGAACGAGGGCGAACGCCGTCTCCACCGCGAGTCCGACATCGACTGGTGCCACGAGGCGGTGCAGGATGTTTCCCGAACCTTCGCGATCACGATCAACGAACTCGAAGCGCAAGCGGCCGACGCGATCTGCGTCGGCTATCTACTCTGTCGCGTCGCCGACACGGTCGAGGACGCCGGTCACGTCCCCCCGGACGAGCAGTCGTCGCTGTTGCGGACGTACGAGCGTGCCCTCGACCCCGCCGACGAGACGGACGTGGAGGACTTCGCGACGGCCGTCGAACCGTGGATTCCCGACGAACCGGACGCCGACTGGCGGGTCGTTCGGGACGCGCCGCGGATCGTCGCCACGTTCGAAAGCCTCCCGGAAGAGACCCGCACCGCGTTGTGCGAACCCGTCAGGGAACTGGTCGGCGGGATGGCCGAGTTCGTCGACCGGTACGCCGACGACGGTGGACTGCGGATCCGGAGCGTCGAGGAACTCGAGGAGTACTGCTGGTACGCCGCCGGAACGGTCGGCGCGCTGATCACCAACCTGTTGAGCCGGGACGCGGACCCGCAGGCGACGTCGACGATGCGGGAGACTGCCGAGTCGTTCGCCTTGCTCCTCCAGTTGGTCAACGTCGCGAAGGACGTCGGCGACGACTACCGCGAGGAGAACAACGTCTACCTCCCCGCCGAGTGGCTCGCCGAGGAAGGTGTCAGCCAGGAGGAGTTGCTCGCGGCCGGCAACGGGGACGCCGTCGCCAGCGTCGTCGAACGCCTGACGCTCCGGGCGGCGGGCTACGTCGACGACGCGATGCGGTACCTGGGTGCGATGCCCGAAACCCGCGGGAACCGGCTGTCGGCCTGGGCCATTCCCTGCCTCCTCGCGGTGGGGACGATCAGGGAACTCCTGGAGAGCCCCGGCGAGGTCGTCGACGGCGAGGTGAAAGTTCCCCGGCAGGAGGTGTACGCCCTGATCGAACGGTTCGACCGGGGCGTCACGAGGGAGGAGTTACCCGACCTGCGCCGTCGGATCGCCGAAGAGCCGTACACGGGGTAGCGGGCCCGCCGCGGCCACGGCGCCGTGTCGGCAAGGTTACGTAGGACGACGACGAACCGGGGGGCATGGACCGCTGGACGTTCCACGCCCGTGCGATCATCGCCGCGGGTTCGATCGTGACCGCGATGTTGATGGGTGGGGTACTGGGCTACGTCGACGACGCCGCGAGCATCGAAGTCGCTCTCCAGGTCGGGACCCTCGTCGGGGTCGCCGTGGCGATTCTCGTGTTCGCGGGCGTGTTCGACGTCGAGGCCATCGAGGACGAGCCCAGTTGAG
>CAZIVN010000349.1:0-1791 GCA_964542685.1 uncultured Halobacteriales archaeon | reverse complement strand
TCCTCGTCTTCCTCAACGGCTTCTTCGTCGCCTCGGAGTTCGCACTGGTGCGGGTACGCTCGACGGCCGTCGATCAGATGGTCGAGGAGGAGAAGGCCGGCGCGGAGACGTTGCAGGCCGCACTCGGAAACCTCGACGACTACCTCGCGGCGACGCAACTCGGGATCACCGTCGCGTCGCTGGGGCTGGGGTGGATCGGCGAACCGGCCGTCGCCGCGCTGATCGAACCGCTGCTGGGGACGGTGCTGTCGGGGAGCACGATCCACTTCGTCGCGGTCGCAATCGGCTTCTCGGTCGTCACGTTCCTGCACGTCGTGTTCGGCGAACTGGCGCCGAAGACGTTCGCCATCGCCGACGCCGAGCGCATCGCCACCCTCGTCGCGCCGCCGATGAAGCTGTTCTACTACCTGTTCTACCCAGGGTTGGTCGTGTTCAACGGCACGGCCAACGCGTTCACAAGCTCTCTGGGGGTCCCACCGGCCTCCGAGACCGAGGAGACCCTCTCGGAGGAGGAGATCAGGATGGTCCTCAGTCGCTCCGGCGAGCAGGGCGAGGTCGACGACGCGGAGGTGGAGATGATCGACCGGGTGTTCCACCTCGACGACGTCACCGCCCGCGACGTGATGGTGCCGCTGCCGAACGTCGCCACCGTCGACGGCGACGCGCCGCTCTCGGAGTTCCGCACGACCGTCACCGAGGGAGGTTACACCCGCTACCCCGTCGTCGACGACGGCGAACCGGCGGGCTACGTCGACGTGAAGGACGTCCTGCGGGCGCTGGAGGACGGTGCCGACCCCGACACCCCGGCGTCGGACCTGGCCCGCGAGGTGCCCCTGGTCCCCGAGACCGCACGCGTCGACGAGTTGCTCTCGGAGTTCCAGACCAGCGAGCGCCAGATGGCCGCCGTCATCGACGAGTGGGGCGGCCTGGAGGGCATCGTCACCGTCGAGGACGTCGTCGAGATGGTCGTCGGCGACCTCCGCGACGACTTCGACGACGCCGCCGTCGAACCTGGAGTTCGCGCGGACGGCGACGAACACGTCGCCGACGGTAGCGTCTCGGTGCAGGTGGTCAACGACGACCTCGGCACCGCGTTCGAGACGACCGCCTACGGCAGCCTCGGCGGCCTCGTGCTGTCGGAACTGGGCGGCCCCGCCGAGGTCGGCGACGAGGTCACCGTCGACGGGTACTCGCTAACAGTCGAGGCCGTCGACGGCACGCGGATCGAGACCGTCCGGATCCGGCCGCCGGGGGACGACGGCACGGACGTCGCGGGGGACGGCGCGGGCGAGGACGACGGCGCGGACGGCGCCGAGTGAGGAGCCGAAACCGCCGGGGTATTTGCCGCTGGTCGACGCAGGCCCCACCATGCGCGACGCATACGTCGTCGGGGCCGGCCAGTCCGACTTCGGCGCCTTCCCCGACGAGACGTACCGATCGCTGTTCGCGGCGGCCGTCGACGAGGCCGTCGAGCGCGTGCCGGCGGGGGTCGACCTGGACGCCGTCGACGAGGCTGTCGTCGGGACACTTGGCGTGGGCGGCCGCCAGATCGGCCTCTCTGGCCCGGCGGTGACCGAACACGTCGGGCTCTCGGGCGTGCCCACCACGAGAGTCGAGAACGCCTGTGCGGCCTCCGGCTACGCCGTCCGGCAGGCCGTCCAGGCGGTTCGCTCGGGGATGGCCGACCTCGTGCTCGCGGGCGGGTACGAGGTGATGACGGACCTCTCGGGCGACCAGAGCCGCTACTGGCTGGGCGTCTCCGGCGAGACGGAGTGGGAGCGACTCTCCGGG
>CAZIVN010000348.1:0-1818 GCA_964542685.1 uncultured Halobacteriales archaeon | reverse complement strand
ACTACTCGAACTTCTCGAACGGCGAGCCACAGTCGTTGCAGTAGTGCATCGACCGGCACAGCGAGGGACCCTTCGGGTGGTCCCGGACCGTATCCGTCGAGCCACAGAACGGACACTCCGCGCCCTCGGTCTCGCCGGACGTCTCGACGCTCGGATCCGTCATGGTCACACGCTCAGTCCGAACTCGCGGAGTCGTTCGGTCCCCTGGTCCGTCACCATCTCCAGCGTCCACTCCGGACTCCAGACCAGACGGACGGACGCCTCGTCGACGCCGTCGACGGCCGCGACGCGCTCCTCGACTTCCTCCGTGAGGCGGTCCCGGGCCGGACACCCCGTGTAGGTCAGCGTCATGTCGACCGTCACCGCTCCGTCGTCCACCTCGACGCCGTAGACGAGGCCGAGGTCGACGATGGAGATGGGCATCTCGGGGTCGTCGACGTCGTACAGCGCCTCCCAGACGTCGGCTTCCAGTCCCGTAGCCCCCGCTCCGGTCGCCGGCAGGTCCTCGCTGCCCTCGCCGCGTTCGTACTCAGTGTACCCGCAGGCCCGCGTGCCGGTCGGATCGGGGTTGGCGTCGCTCATGCCTCGTCCTCGTCGGGGTCGCGCATAATCTTCGTCGACCGGTCGCGGCCCAGTTCCCGGTACGTGTGGGTCAGGTCGTCCAGCAGCGTCGACCAGTCGTCGGTGTGAGTCGTGTCGCGGCCGAGGGCGTCCGGCAGGGCGTACCCGCCGGGGCCGTCGTCGTCGCGGGGGACGTCGGCGAGGGTCAGCCCCACGGACTCCAGGAACGGTTCGACGGTGTCGAGCCACGCCGCGCGCAACTCGTCGAGGCTCGCAGTCCGGAGGCCCAGGTCGTCGATCCGACTCTCGAGGTCCTCGTCGACCGGTTCGAACAGCGTCAGCGCGTGCGGGAACAGTCGGTTCACCGCGTCCTGCATCCGTTCGCGGCTGTCGGCCTCCTCGCAGAGCCGTTCGCTCCACCGCTCGGCGTGTTCGACGTGGAAGTCCTCCTCGCCGAGGATCTTCCCGACGCGGTCGCGAATCCGGGGGTACGACGACTCCTCCAGCGCCGACAGACGGATCGCTTCTGCGGTGTCGTACAGGTAGGTCCGCACGACCAGGTCGGCCCAGTCGCCCTCGGCGAACGGCAACTCGGGCAGCGTGGCGTGGTGCCACTCGTCGGCCGGACGCTCCCAGACGAGGTCCGGTTCCTCGTAGTCGAAGTCCTCGAGCAGGTCGTACCACAGGCGTGCGTGGCCGAGTTCGTCCTGCGCGATGTTCGACAACGCGAGGTCCGACTCCAGGGTCGGCGACTCGACCTGCCACTCCGTGTAGCGCTCGGCGGCGACGAACTCGTCGTCCGCGAGGCGGTACAGCAACGTCTCGACGGCCGCTCGTTCCTCGTCGGACAGGCCGTCCGGACCGGCCAGTCCTTCGGTCGCCGCCATCAGTCGTCACCCCGCGCCTGCTGGGCCTTGCGTTCCTTGTCGGCCTCCTCCTGTTCGCTCTCGGACTCCTCGACTTCGCGGGCGGCCGCCTCGACGTTGTAGGTCATCGCCCAGCGGTAGGACTTGTCCGTCGTCCCGCCGAAGTTGGTGTCCTCGGTGTCGACTTCGCCGATCTCCCGTTGCGGGACGACCCACAAACTGTTGGTCGGCTTGCGGCGGCCGTGCTGGACCTCCGCGAACATCAGGGCCATCTCGCGGTCGGGCGCGTGGACGTTGCCACAGTGGGTGTGGTAGTCGCCCTCGCTTTCTTGTCTGAACACTTCCCAGATCATGGTCAGTCAGCCGCCATCGGGGTGTCGTCTCCGGCGAG
>CAZIVN010000347.1:0-1818 GCA_964542685.1 uncultured Halobacteriales archaeon | reverse complement strand
GGGGAACGGTCGCGCTGGCGGCGACGGCTCCGGGGTCGCGGCCGCGACGCAGGCGCGCAGGCGCTCCCGCAGGTCGTCGAACTCCGCCGGAAGCCGGGCCAGGGCGTCGCGCGCGTAGCGGTCGAACCACGCCGGCCAGTCGGGCGTCTCGGCGGTCAGGCCCGCCGACGCCGAGTCGGCGTGCTCGGACTCGACGCACAGCGCGCCGTACCCGTCGAACCGGAACGTCTCGTGGAGCGTGGCGAGCCACGCCCCGAAGCGCCGGACGATCCGGCGACGGTCCGCCGCTGGCAGCCCGACGAACCGCTCGTGGAGGTCCGCGCCAGCGACGTGTTCGACGACGAGGGACGCGCCGCCGTCTGAGTCGCCGACGGCGACGACCGACGGGACCGGGACGGCGGTGCGTGCACCGACCGCCCGGAGGAGTCGCGCCTCCGTACGGATCGCACGCTCGTCGGCCGAACGCTGGACGACCAGTGGCGGGCCGTCGGCGAAGCGGACGACGGCGGTGTCCTTGCGGTTGCCCCGACAGATCGGGTCGACCCGCTCGACGGTCCGGTCGGGGACGGCTGCGGCGATGATCCGGTCGACGGCGTCGCGGTCGGTCATCCGTCCACCAGGTCGACGACCTCGTCGACCGACGACAACACGTGGTCGGGACGGTACGGCGCGGGGTCCTCGCCGTTCGACAGCCAGGCGGCCGCGAGTCCGGCGTTCTGGGCGCCGGCGACGTCGTGGGCCAGCGAGTCGCCGACGTACAGCGTCCGTTCTGCGGGCAGGTTCAGCGCCGCCAGGGCCCGCTCGAAGGGCGCGGCGTGGGGTTTGCGCCGGGGTAGGTCGCCGGCGTACACCACGACGTCGACCCGCTCGGCCAGGTCCAGCGCGTCGACCTTCGGCGCCTGGTACTCGCGCGGGCCGTTGGTCAGCAGGCCCGTCGGGACCGCGTCCCGCGTCGCGGCGAGGGTCGCCTCGACGCCCGGGCGAAACGCGACCTGCGTGTTGTCGACGCCGTCGAGGAAGGCCGCGGCGAGTGCCACCGGGTCGACGTCGGTCCGGCCGTACTGGGCCGCGAGCCGGGCGAACCCGGCGCCCAGGTGGCCCACGCGGTCGTCGGGGTCCGGCGAGCCGTCGAGCAGCGGCCACAGGTCAGACGGCTCCCCGAACGGGTCGACGCCGACCGCCTCGAAGGCCCCCTCGAACACCCGGTCGAGGTCCTGTTCGCGGTCGATCAGCGTGCCGTCCAGGTCGAAGACGACGGCGTCGTACGTCCCGGTCACTCCTCCAGTCGCTCCAGGGTCGCCTCCTTGTCGTAGGCCAGCGACAGCGACCGGGAGCGCCCCCGGCCCTCGACATCGGTGTACTCGGCCTCGACGACACCCAGGTCGTCGAGTTTGTTGACGATCTCGGCGTAGCGGGTGTACCCCAGGTCCGTCTCCTCGTGGAACGCCTCGTACACGTCGCCGGCCTGTTCGCCGTCGTGGTCGGCGACGACGCGGACGAGGTGAGTCTCGGCCTCCGAGAGCGCCTGGAGGCTCCGCGAGAGATGGACGAACTTCGACTTCTCGTAGGCCTCGTCGACGTCTCTGGGTTCGACGACGCGACTCGCGCGCATCTCGGCGTTCAGGCCGGCCCGTCGCAGGAGGTCGATGCCTACCCGGAGGTCGCCGCTCTCGGCGGTCAACTCCGCGACGTACTCGATGACGTCCTCGCCGACGGCGTCGCTGTGGAATCCCCGTTTGACGCGCTCGGCGAGGATGTCCCGTATCTCGCCCTCGTCGTACACGTTGAAGTACACGTCCTCGGGGCGGAACACGCTCT
>CAZIVN010000346.1:0-1819 GCA_964542685.1 uncultured Halobacteriales archaeon | reverse complement strand
CGGACTCCCGGCAATCAGTTCCGGGTCGAGCGTCAAGCCAGTTCCCGGTCGATGACGTCCCGGCAGTCGGCGATCTCTCCGGCGTCGTAGGACAGGGGCGTCTCCCCGACCGTGACGTCGAGTGTCCCGGAGCCGTCGGCCGTCCCGAGTTCGGCCACCGGCGCGACGCCGTCGAAGGCCTCCCGCACGCCGCGCGGGTCGGTCGTCTCGAAAACGACCCGGCCCGCCCCCTCCCCGAACAGCAGGCCCTCGGCCGGCTCCGGGTGCAAGACGTCGATTTCGACCGAGGCGCCGGCGTCGGCGTGGACCATCTCCGCCAGCGTGACCGCCAGCCCGCCGTGGCTCACGTCGTGGGTGGCAAGCGTCGACGCCTCGCCGGCCACCTCGACGAGCGTGTCCACCAGCGCTCGGGGGTGCCCCGGCGACTCGGGGAACGTGTCGCTCCCGCCGAACTGTGCGAGGTACTCGGACCCGCCCAGGCGCGGCCCGGCCTCGCCCGCCAGCGACCTGGCGCCGACGAGCAACAGGTCGCCGTCGCCGGACAGCGACGCCGGCGGTGCATCGTAGCCTTCTGTGACCCCGACGACGGCGAGCGTCGGCGTCGGCGGGATGGGGCCGGTCGCCGAGTCGTTGTACAGCGAGACGTTCCCGCCGACCACCGGCACGTCGAGCCGTTCACACATGTCGGCCAGGCCATCCACGATGGCCCGGAACCCGCCGTACACCTCGACGTTCTCCGGGTTGCCGCCGTTCAGGCAGTCGACGGCCGCCCACGGCGTGGCCCCCTTGGCCGCGACGTTGGTCGCATTCTCCAGCGCGACGGCGCGGGCCCCCTCGTAGGGTGCGACGTCGGTCCAGTTCGGGTCGGCGCCGGCCGCGTAGGCCAGGCCGACGTTGGCCTCCCGGACCGCCAGCATCGCGGCGTCGTCGCCCGGTGGCGTCGCGGTCCGGACGCCGACCTCGTGGTCGTACTGGCGGTACACCCACTCCTTTGACGCGGTGTTCGGGCTGCCGAGGACTTGCTCGAACGCCTCCCCCAGGTCGACGCCGTCGGGGAGGTCCCGGTCGGGCCGTTCGGGCTCCTCGGCGGACAGGTCGTGATACGGTGCGCCGTCGCCGAGGAAGTCGGCTGGCGCGTCGACGACCGTTTCGGGTTCGTCGGCATCCCCCCGGAACGTACACACGTAGTTCCCGTCGGTCACCTCGCCGATGGCGGAGGCGCCGAGGTCGTACCGGTCCGCGAGTTCCCGGACTCGGTCGACGTTCTCGGGGCGTACCTCGTAGCACATGCGCTCCTGGCTCTCGGCCAGCAGTATCTCCAGGGCGTTCATCCGGGGTTCGCGCTGGTGGACCCGGTCGAGTTCGATGTGCGCGCCGAGGCCGCCCTTGGCGACCAGCTCCGACGTGGCGCCCCCCAGACCCGCAGCCCCGAGGTCGCGGGCCGACTCGACCAGCCCCTCGTCGAGCAGCGCCTCGTTGCACTCGATGAGAAGTTTCTCGGTGTAGGGGTCGCCCACCTGGACGGCCGGGCGGTCCTCGGTCTCGGCGTCTTCTGAGAGGTCCTCGCTGGCGAACGACGCCCCGCCGAGACCGTCCCGGCCGGTGGCGTTGCCGACCAGTACCAGTGTGTTGCCCGGCTCCCGGGCCTCGGCCGTGACGAGGCGGTCGGGGTCGTCGACCAGGCCGAGACAGGAGACGTTCACCAGCGGATTGCCCTCGTAGCGGTCGTGGAAAGCGACCGACCCGGCGACCGTGGGGACGCCGATGCAGTTGCCGTAGTGGGAGATTCACTCGACGACGCCCTCGAACAGATATCGGG
>CAZIVN010000345.1:0-1831 GCA_964542685.1 uncultured Halobacteriales archaeon | reverse complement strand
TGAGTGCTGGCGACCGTTCGGGATCCGACCCCAACACGTTGGGGTAACACCGAGGGTTCTCCCCCGCGTATCCTTGCGTATGGAACTCGAAGACGGACTTCCGATCGAACTGCCGACCGAGCGCGTGCGGCTCACACCGGCGTTCTACGTGTTCGTCCTGCTCCCGACGCTCCTCGGGGCGGCCCACCACGTCGACCACGTGATCCGAGGCAACCACGTCGGCTGGCCGCTCACACCAGAAGTGAACCCGTTCACGTACAGTCTCGCCATCTACCCGCTACTCGCGATCAGCCTGTACCTGACCTCGACCGAGCGCGTCGACGCGCGGTACTGGGCCGGCTTCTTCGCGTTCTCGGCGGCCATGCTCGCGTACTTCCACGTCAGTCCGTGGGCGGTCGAACCGCCGGCGGACGTGATGGTGCCCTACGAGAACCCGCTCGTTGGCTACCTGGCCTTCGGTATCCTGCTGGCGCTGATCGGGTCGGTCGTCGTCGGGTCGGTGTACGGCGTCGTCCTGTGGGTCCAGGGGGGCGACGGGCAGGCCGCGGAGTGAGTCGAGCGGCACAACCGACTTGCCGTCGCCGGCCGGTGACCGACGCATGGAACTGGTTTCGTTCGCCGACGTGGAACCGGCCGGTGACGCCGTCGACCGCCAGGCGCTGACCGGACCGCTCGGGACGACCGACCTCGCGATCAACCGCTATCGGGTGCCACCCGGCGAGGGCTTGCCCGCGGGTCTGCACGCTCACGCCGACCAGGAGGAGGTGTTCGTCGTCCTGGCGGGGGTCGCACGCTTCGAGACGCTGGTCCGCGGGGACGGCGAGTGGGTGGCCGACGAGGTGACCGTCGCCGCCGACGAGGCAATTCGGTTCCCCCCCGGCGAGTTCCAGTCGGGCCACAGCGTCGGCGAGGCGGACCTCGTCGTCCTGGCGCTCGGCGCACCGCGGGACAGCGAGGACGTCCGCCTGCCCGCGTCGTGTCCGGACTGCGGCCGCCCGACGCTCCGCCTGGACACCGGCGACGACGGGCTGACGTTCCGCTGTCCGGACTGCGACGGCGTGTTCGTCCCGGCGCCGTGTCCCCAGTGTGGAAGCGACGACCTGCGGATCACGCTCGGCGAGGACCGACGGACGGTCGTCGTCTGTGAGGACTGCAGTGGGCGGTTCCCGGAGCCGCCGCTGTCGGAGTAGCGTCGCCACTCGCGGGCTGGAAATCGGGGAACCGCGTCGGCGTTACTTCCCGTCGCGACCGCTGTTGTTCGCGGGTCGCTGCCGTTCGGCGCCCTGGCCGCGGTTGTTCAGGCCGCGGTTGGCCGTCCCGGCGTTGGTCAGGCCGCGGAACGCGCGGTTCGTGTGCGAGTCGTCACAGATCCAGCCGAGGTCGTCGTCGTTCTGGATGGCGGGGTGGTTCGGGTCGAGCATGATGATCTCGTGCCACTTCTGGGAGCCGTCCTCGCCGACCCAGTAGGAGTTGAGCACGCGGAGGTTCGGGTACTTGCGGGAGGCCCGTTCCTCGGCGATGCGCTGGATGTTCTTGCGGCGTCCGAGGCGGTTGACGCCCTGGCGCTTCGACCGGCGGCCGGCCTTGAAGCGCTGTTTGCGTGCCGTGCCCTTCCGGACCGACACGCGAGCGACGACGACGCCCTGTTTCGCCTTGTAGCCCAGTTCGCGGGCCTTGTCGAGGCGGGTCGGGCGCTCGATGCGCTCGATGGCGCCCTGGTCGCGCCACTCCTGCTTTCGTTGCCACTGGAGTTCGGCGAGTTTGCCGTCGTCCGGGTCGCGCCACGCGTCCTTGATGTGGGAGTAGAAGCTCCGTGCCATGGGTTGTCACC
>CAZIVN010000344.1:0-1859 GCA_964542685.1 uncultured Halobacteriales archaeon | reverse complement strand
ACGGCGTCGCCGCCGACCTCGTCGTCGCGCTGGGTTATCTCGCTCTCGAGCGCGGCGGCGTCAAGGTCGAAAAACGACACTTCGCCGATAACGTCGAGGACAGCGTCGAACGCTGCGATCGCGTCGGCCTCGGTGTAGTACTCGGGGAGCGGCGCGCCGTACGCCTGGCGGGCGCGACCGTACGCCTCGGGGTACACGTCCGCGAGCGGCTCGCGACAGGTTTCGACGAGGTCGGTGTCGACAGCGGCGGCGCGGACGACGTCGACGGCGTCGCCACAGTCGGGACACGCGAACGCCTCGCCGCTGTCGGTCGTCGGGAGGTCGTCGGCGTCGAGCTCGTCGGGTTCGACACGCCCGGCAGCGTCCCAGGCGCGGCGGGGGTCGACGGTCGCGTCAACCTCGCGGGGGTCCTCGCGGTACTCCTCGGCGTCCTCGTCGTCCGTGTCGGCGAGCTCGGGCGGGAGGACGCCGTAACGGACGAGCGTGTCGTACGACGGCGCGGCGAGCCGGCCGCCCGCGGCGCGGTCGTACGCGTATTCGACGCGTTCGGGTGTCCGGTGGATACACTTTTGCTCGACGTCGGTCTCGTCGAGGTACGCGCCGGCGAGGTCCTTCTTTATCTCGTCGCGGCCGAGGTCGTCGAGTTCGCCGAGCGCGGCGACGAACCCCTCGAGCCGCCAGTTTTGAATATTCGCGTATCCGGCGGCGTCCCCGCCGCCGCGGTAAAACGTCTCGACGGCAGCGTGATACCCGAGGCTCCGGTCGTCGGGTTTGGTCTCCCGGAGTTGGTCGAGCGACGGGCCGGTGTAGTCGCCTGGCTCTGGTTTGGGGACGGATCCGCCGCTCCCGGCGTGGTCGGCGTCGCCGCCGCTCCCGCCGTAGTCGCCGGTTTCTGGGTCATATCGTCGGTGTCCGGCGTCGGCCTCGGCCTCGGCGTATTCGGTGACGAGTTCGTCGATCATATCCTGCCCCTCGACGGCGTCGCGGTCGGTTCCCGCGACGTGTCGGCCGGTCATGGCGACGTGTCGGCCGCCGTCATACATCTCGACCTGGGGGACGTCGTCGCCGACAAATGGCTCGTCGTCGATCGGGGCGATGAATTTTTTGCGGTGACGGAGCCCGCCGGTCACGAATTGGTGGAGACCTTCGCCCGAGGTCGAGACCTCAACGTACCCACCAAACCGGCGGATATACTCCGCGGCGACGGGGTGGATCTCCTCGGTTTCGGGGTCGCGGACGTCGTCCCAGTCGACGAGCGTAATTCGTTTGGCGAGCTCCTTGGGGCGGTCGAGCGGGAGAATCACACCGAGACCGAGCTCGTCGCTTTGTGCGTCCTCCGGCAGCGCGAGGCCGGCGTCGTCGAGTTCGAACTCGACCCAGCGGCGAGCGGTGTCGTAGTCGGTTTCGGGCCGGTCCTCCTCGTCGAGGTCGGCCGACCACTTCGCGGGGTACGCGTGTTCGTTTTGCCACGGCGCGACGGGGCGCTTTCGACCGGCGCCGTCAAGGATCCATGTGACCCACATATCGCGGTCCGCGATCGTCTCCGGGTGGAACCATTCGCCGGAGACCTCGGCGCGGTCGTCGAATATCGGCGCGGGCGACCCCGGTCCTCCCGCCCCAAGGGTGGGGTTTTCGTCGGGTGTTTCGGGGTCCTCGGTGTTTGTCTCGCCGGTATTTGGCGTTTCCTTGCTGTCGCCGTCCGCGCCGTCGCGGTATGCCTCGTCGAGGCGAACGCCGCCCCAGCCCTCACCCTCCTCGACGAGGACCTCGGCGTCGAGGGCGTCATACACTCGCCCCTGGGCAGCGTCGAGCGAGCGGTCCGTCGCGTCGGCGAGGCGCTCGGCGACCTCGAGCGCCGG
>CAZIVN010000343.1:0-1897 GCA_964542685.1 uncultured Halobacteriales archaeon | reverse complement strand
CGCGATGGTCGCCATGTTCATCCCCATCGCGTCCTTCGTGTCGTAGGCGAACCGGAGGTAGACCGAGTCGCCGACGACGTACGGGTCGACGCCCAGCAGTTCGCCGTGGCTCGTCGTCGACTCGGCGGCCTCGGCGAGGGCGCTTTCGTGCTCGCGAACCCACTCGACGACCGTCTCGGCCTCGGCCACGCCGGCGACGCGGAACACCGGCGCGCGGGTCATCCCCGACTTCGTGACCCGGGCCGTCGCACCGCCGGCCGAGCGGAGGACGGAGAGACCGCGGTTGACGCTCGCGACGAGTGCCCCCTCCGTCGTCGCCAGCGGGAGCCAGTAGTCCCCGTCGGCCGCGCCGCCGTCGACGGGGACGGGCCCGGCGACGCCGACCGGGACCTGGGTCGCGCCGAGGGCGTTCTCGACGTTCGCGTCGGCCGCGGCGGCGTCGAAGGCGTAGTCGCCGGTCGTCGAGAGGTCGGCGTCGGTCTCGCGTTCGAGCAGGCGCCGCCGCGCGGCCGCCGCCGTGTCGTGGTCGGCGTGGGCTTCCAGTTCGTGGAGGCGCAGGTCGCCGGCCTGTACGCGGTCCACGAGCGTCTCGGGGTCGGTCGCTCCGTCCTCGTCGGTCATGTCCGGTGGTCGGCCGGGCGGCGGCCTAAGCGTTTCCGTCCGTCGTCGTGACCGGCGTCCGGCCGTCCGATGCCCGCACGAGACCGGCGATTCCGGCCAGGTGTCCGCCAACGGAACGGGTTAAGTGGGCCCAGCGACAACCGACGTACATGAACGAAGACACGGAGCTCGAAGATCTGAAACGCGGGACCGAGATGGTCAAGCGTGGGTTCGCCAGCATGCAGAAAGGCGGGGTCATCATGGACGTCGTCGACCGGGAACAGGCCCGCATCGCGGAGGACGTCGGGGCCGTCGCGGTGATGAACCTCGAGGCGGTACCGGCGGACATCCGGAAGCGCGGCGGCGTCGCCCGGATGGCCGACCCCGCGTCGCTGGAGGGCATCATCGACGAGGTGTCGATTCCGGTGATGGGCAAGGCCCGAATCGGCCACACGAAGGAGGCCCAGATTCTCGAGGCCGTCGGCGTCGACATGGTCGACGAGAGCGAGGTACTCACGCCCGCCGACGACAAGTACCACATCGACAAACGGGAGTTCACCGCGCCGTTCGTCTGTGGCGCGCGCAATCTCGGCGAGGCGCTGCGGCGTATCGACGAGGGTGCGGCGATGATCCGCACCAAGGGTGAGGCTGGCACCGGCGACGTCAACCAGGCCGTCCGCCACCAGCGAAACATCAAGGGTGCGATCCGCAAACTGGACGGGATGAGCCACGAGGAACGCGAGGCGTGGGCCCGCGAGAACGATGCGCCCGCGGACCTCGTCCACGACACCGCCAAGCGCAGCCGGCTCCCGGTCGTGAACTTCGCCGCCGGTGGCATCGCGACGCCCGCTGACGCCGCCCTGATGATGCACCACGGCTGTGACGGTATCTTCGTCGGCTCCGGCATCTTCGGCGCCGAGAACCCGCGGGCGATGGGCACGGCCGTTGTCGAAGCCGTCAACAACTGGGACGACCCGGAGGCACTCGCAGAGATTGCGTCGAACGCCGGGGAGGGTATGTCGGGCGACGCCAACGTCGACCTCGAAGAAGAAGAGAAGATCCAGGGTCGGGGCGTCTGATCACCCGGCCAGGTCGTCCTCGTCGAACAGTTCGCGGTACGCAGCGACACCGAGCAGCGACACCGTCCCGAAGACGGCCGCACCGGCCCAGATTGCCGACGTTCTGAGCCCATCTTCCTCGCTGCCGAGCGAGACGAGATCGGTCTCGACGTTGTCCTCACCCACCACGACGACGCCTTTCATACCGAGGGCACGGTGTGGGGCGCAGTAGTACTGGT
>CAZIVN010000342.1:0-1912 GCA_964542685.1 uncultured Halobacteriales archaeon | reverse complement strand
GGAGAGATAGCCGACAGGTTCTGACACCGGGAGCAGGCCGTCCCCGTCAGTTCCGACGACGGCAACGTCTGACTCGCAGCGAAGACTTATGCCCGCGCGCCGACTGACGGTGGGGTATGCAAGCGGGACTGTCTCCCGACCGACGCGTCGCGACGGAACTACCCTCCTCCCCGTCGCGACCCATTACACCCCCGGCACGCGCGACGTGTCCGGGGGTGATCGGATGACGGACGGCACGGACAGTCACTGCGACGACGCCGTCGCGGCCGACGGCGGCGACCCCGGCGACCCCCAGGCAGACGGCGGCAGGCGGAACACCGCACACACGGTCCGCCTGGAGTTGCCCGACGAACCGGGGCAGTTGCTGTCGGCACTGGAACCGATCGCCGACGCCGGGGGGAACCTCATGAGCGTCCACCACGAGCGTGGCGACCGGACGCCCCAGGGACGAATCCCCGTCGAGATCGACATGGAGTGTCACCCGGATCGGTTCGAGACGATCCTCTCCGGGTTGCGGGCCGCGAACGTGACCGTCTCCAGTGCCGACGAGGAGCAGTACCGCGACGAACTGACGGTACTGCTCGTGGGCCACCTCGTCGACACGGACCTCTCGGACACCCTCTCGGCGATCGAACACTGCGACGGAGTGTCCGTCGGCGACGTCGCACTCGACGCACCGGCGGGGACGGCCGGACAGTCCAGTGCGCGACTCAGGCTGGACGTCGCGGCCGGCAGCGGCGAGGACGCCCTCACGACCGTCCGCGAGGTGGCAGCGGCGAAGGACCTGCGAGTCGTCGAACCGCTCGTAGGGGGGCGCCGATGAGACTGGCCGTCGTCGGCACGGGTGCGGTCGGCCGGTCGGTCGCCGAGATGGCCGCCGACTACGGACACGCCGTGACCGCACTGGTCGACTCGACGGGTGCGGTCGTCGACGCGGACGGCGTCGACGTGACTGCGGCACTGGACCGCAAGGAGCGAACGGGATCCGTCGGGAGCGCCGACTGCGCCCGGGCGCTCGACGGTCCGTACGACGCGCTCGTGGAGGCGACGCCGACGACGCTCGGCGACGCCGAACCCGGCTTCGGCCACGCGCGTCGGGCGCTGGCCCGGGACCGCCACGTCGTCCTGGCGAACAAGGGGCCGGTCGCGGAGCGGTACGACGACCTCCGGGCGCTGGTCGACGACAGCGAGGGCGGACTGCGCTTCGACGCGACCGTCGCCGGGGCCATCCCGGCGGTGGCCACCGTCGAGTCGTTCGGCCCCGACCGGGTCGAGGCGGTGCGGGGCGTTCTGAACGGCACCGCGAACTTCGTGCTCTCGCGGATGGCAGCGGAGGGACTGGACTACGAACACGTCCTCGCGGAGGCCCAGGACCTGGGCGTCGCGGAGGCCGACCCCTCCTTCGACGTCGACGGCACCGACGCGGCACTGAAGTGCGTCATCCTGGCGAACGTCCTGCGTGGCGGCGGCGTCTCGCTGTCCGACGCCGACGTGACGGGAATTCGCGACCTGCCCGGGAGCGCGCTGTCCCTGGCCGAGGCCGACGGGCGTGCGGTTCGCCTGATCGGCGAGGTGACCGACGACCGGGTCCGGGTCGGACCCCGACTCGTGCCGACCGACAGTCCACTCGCCGTCTCGGGCACACGCAACGTCGTCCAACTGGAGGTCGCCGCGGCCGGGCGGACGGACCTCAGCGGTCGCGGGGCGGGCGGCCCGGAGACGGCGAGTGCGGTGCTCGCGGACGTCGACAGACTGGACGGGTGAGCCCGTCCGACGATTCGGGGCCGACGGCCGCCCGGACCTGCGGTCGTGTCAACCCACAACAAACCGCCCGACGGCGCCGCTATCGACCACGTGGCGTTTCGTAATCGTTTTAACTGCACCTGCCAATACTCACCCACACAGCGCCTCT
>CAZIVN010000341.1:0-1914 GCA_964542685.1 uncultured Halobacteriales archaeon | reverse complement strand
ACCGCGTGTTCTGGAACCACCTGGACATCCGCGGGTCGACGATGGCGACGCCGGGGCAGGCCGAGGACGCACTCGAACTGGTGTGGGACGGCACCTTCGAGGTCCGGATCCGCGAGACGCTCCCGATGAGCGAGACGGCCCGGGCCCACGAACGCCTCGAAAATCGTGAGGGCTTTGGGAAGGTGGTCGTAATTCCCGACAGTGAGCTCTGAAAGCGAGAGCGACGGCGGCTACGTCCACGACCCGGACGCGTTCGACGCCGAGGGGAATCGCGAGGCGTCCGAGGCGTCCGAGGGCGTCGCGCGAGCGCCGCCGACGGACGCCGACCGGGAGTTCGGCTGGCGCGGGTGGACGCTGGTTGGCGTACTCGTGTTCGCCTTCTTCGTCGCGCCGGCGCTGATCATCTGGCAGCCGCCGGGGCTCCCCTACCGCGTCGCGTTGCTGGCCTTGCCGATGCTGCCGGCGCTGGCGCTAGGTATCGTGGCGGTGTGGGCGACGACGCGGCCCTGACGGGGTCGGAATGGGGGGATAGTGGTGGACCCCGTTCAGTCGCCGGCGATGGTTCGCGGCGGGGCGTCGAACCGCGCGTCGATCCGTTCGACGACGGACTCGGCGAGGTCGGCGTCCTGCGGGGGCGTCTCGTCGTCCGCAGCGTACTCGCTGAGGTCGCGACGGAGCCGCCAGGCCTCGAAGGGCGACAGCAGGTGCACTCCGGACTCGAGTTTGGACGCGATGCCGAGTGCCCACCACGGCTGGTCGCCGTCGGTGGACTCGCCGGTCAACTGCTCCAGCATGACGCTGTGGATTACCCACTCCTCGGCGCGCGAGAACTCGACGGGCTGTGCGTCCGGCGCGACCGGGTTCGACTGGGGGCTGGTTGACATACCTGGCACCTCCGTGGTCGTCCGTCGACCACACCCGGCGGTACGACGGGGGACTTAAAAATCCTTGTGGCTAGCTAGCACACGACACGAACGTCGGGATCGTCCTCGACGGCCACGGGCCGTCACTCGAAGTCGCGACGCACCGCGATTTCGAACCACGGACACAGACGGAGCTGGCGGTACTGCTCCGGGCGTTCGTGGAGTCGGTCGTACGGCGCCCACAGGAGGCCCGCGACCTCGTCGGGGTTGGGGTCGATCGACGGGTCGTCGAGTGTGAGTTTCAGGACGGCACACACCTCGTGTTCGACGCCGCTGTTCTCGAAGTACCGCTTGTACTCGAACTTGTCCGTCAGCCGGAGGTCGGTGTACTGGTCCGGTGCGATCCCCATCTCGTGCTGGAGGCGTTCGGCGGCGGCGTCCTTCTGGGACTGGCCGTCCCGCGGGTGGGAGGCGACCGTGCCGTCCCAGTAGGTGCCCCACAGCCGTTTGTCCGGCGCACGCTGTGCGAGCAGGACGTGTTCGTCGCCGTCGAACACCAGGACGGTGAACGCGCGGTGTCGGATGCCGTCCCCGGTGTGAGCCTCCAGTCGGTTCACGAGCCCCTGTTCGTTGTCCTTGCTGTCGACGGCGATGACGTCCTCGCCGGCGTTCGGGTGTGGCTCTGCCTCGCCGACGCGGCGTCCGGACTGGCCCTCGTAGTTGCTCATGGCGGCACAATCGGACAGCCACCTAAAACGTCCTTCGATTACCCCGGTCGGGGGTCCTCGTACTCCCGGACAGACCCGTGTGATCACGGTCGCCAGCCGGGCGGCGAGCGCCTTCAGGATGACTTTCGTCCGCCAGTATCAGCCCAGGCGCTCGTCGAGGATCAGCCGGGTCGTCGAGCGTTCGACCTCCTCCAGTTCCCGTGCGCGGGTGATGAGTTCGTTCACGCCCTGCGTGTCCGCGGCGTCGACGACGAGGACGACGTCCTCTTCGCCGGAGACCTGCCAGACGAAGTCGACCTGGTCCCAGTCGGCCAGGCGCTCTG
>CAZIVN010000340.1:0-1955 GCA_964542685.1 uncultured Halobacteriales archaeon | reverse complement strand
ACTTGCTCTGGGTCTCGCCGTCGATCTCGACCTCGTTCATCTCGTGGGTCACGCCGAGCGAACTGAGCACGAAGTACGCACGGCGGGTGTTCGGCGACCCTGCCAGTCGCTCGAACGAGTACACGAAGTCCTGCGCGGTGACGGAGTCACCGTTGTGGAACGTCGCGTCGCTCTTGAGGTTGAATGTGTAGACGGTGTTGTCGTCGGACACGTCGACGCTCTCGGCCAGCAGGTTCTCGGTCTCGATCTCACCCATCGGGTAGTTGGTGAGTGCGTCGAACACCTGCTGGATCACTTCGCCCGACGCCGTGTCGGTCGCAGCGACCGGGTCGAGGGTGCTCATCGTCGCGTTGATGCGCTGGAAGCGCTTGTCTTGCTGTTCGTCGCCGCCGCCGCCGTCGTCGCCGTCGCCACCGAGACAACCGGCGATGGCTGCGGCGGAGGCCGCGCCCCCGGTCGCTTGCAGGAAGCGACGCCGGGAGGTACTGGTATTTTCTGTCATCCCAGAGTGCGGTTCTTTTGCGACGTGTTTAAACTTACCGCTATCGCTTGTGACGCTTTCCCACGGTTCTCGCCCGGTCCACGCCCCGGAGAACCACACTTTTCACCTGCAAGCACCGTGGAATAAACCCCTCTTCCGTTTCGACGAGTTTATCCGAGCCCCACGGTATCGTACGTGTATGGCAGCCGATGCGACGGAGACCGGCGACGACCGCAGGGAGGTCGTCGGAGCGGTCGACTCGGCCGACGGGACCGAGTCGTACGTCATCGCGGACATTACCGACGAGGAGGCGTGGGTGTCGATCCACGCCGACGACGCGGCGGCGCTCCGGACCTGGCGCTGACGCGCCGGGCCGTCCCGCGAGCCGCGACGAGCCTCGCAGCGCCGCCCCGAGGCCGGTACCTCGGGTCTTTTTGCCTCCCGCTTCCGTTGCCCGACGTATGTACCACCGCGAGGTTCACACGGATCGGGAGTTCGCCTGTCGACTGGAGACCGGCGCCGACTGGCGCTCCGAGATCGAGTCGCTGGCCGACGAGGCCGACGTCGACGCCGGCTTCTTCTACGGCCTGGGAGCAGTTCAGGACGCCGAACTCTGGTACTACGAACAGGACGAGGGCGAGTACTACCCCGTCGAACTCGACGAACACCTGGAGGTCGCGGCCTGCGTGGGGAACGTGTCGCTGACGCCCGACGGTGACCGCTTCGCGCACACCCACGCCGTCCTCTCGCGACCCGACGGTGAGACGCTCGCGGGGCACCTCCACGCCGGGACGGTGTTCGCCGGCGAACTGTACCTGCGGACGTTCGAGGAACCCCTGGAGCGCTCTCACGACGCGCCGACCGACCTCGACCTCTGGTTCTGACCGCCCACGCCGGGCCGGGCGTCCGTCGACGCGGAGCGAGCGACTCGCTGGCCGTCCCGCTCCGAGGAACGTCGGATGGGTTCGACGACGACGACATCCTCGCACTTTTTGGTCCCCCACGCGTTGGTGGTAGGCATGCACCACTCGCAGTCGTTCCGGGCAGCACCGACGAGTCGTGGGGGTCTCGACGCGCCGTTCGTGGGGAGGTGAACGGATGCGCGAGGCCGACGACCGCTACTTCGACCGCCTGGAGTCCGACCTCGAGGACGCGTTCGACGTCGCCGAGCGCGCACGGGCCCTCGGCGCCGACCCCGAACCCGACGTCGAGATTCCGACCGCCAGGGACATGGCCGACCGCGTGGAGAACATCCTCGGTATCCCGGACGTCGCCGAACGCGTCCGGGAACTGGAAGGCGAGATGTCCCGCGAGGAGGCGGCCCTGGAACTGGCCTCGGACTTCGCCGACGGCCGCGTCGGCGACTACGAGTCGAAGGCCGGCAAGATCGAGGGCGCGGTCCGGACCGCCGTTGCCCTCCTGACCGAGGGCGTCGTCGCCGCGCCCATCGAGGGCATCGACCGCGTCGAACTCC
>CAZIVN010000339.1:0-1995 GCA_964542685.1 uncultured Halobacteriales archaeon | reverse complement strand
CTCAGACGCCGACCGACGCGGTCGAGCGGTACGCGCAGACGATGCGCGAACGGGCCTTCACGCGGGAGCGTGCGTGAGGGGCCGGGAACCGGTGCCGGGCGTCACTTCGAGGCGCCGCTCGGACTGGACGTCGCGGCGTCGATGCCGCTGTTGATCGAGGTTCCGACGGCTTTCCCACCGATGGAGGTGGCAGCTTCGCCGCCGTGTTCGATGAGGTCCGCTTTGTACACCTCGGAGGGAGAGAGGTCGTCTACGTACGACGAGACGTCGTTGTACCACCTGATCTGATCCGCGTAGTCATCTAACTTGGACGACGCCTTGCCGCCGGCCTCGCCCGTGACACCACCGATACCGGCGGCCTGTACGATCCCCCCCAACGTTGGACACTCACCGGCGAACCACTGCTTGCCCAGTTTTTCTGCGACGGCGCCGATACTCCCTAACCCGATGCTTTTGAGGAGCGATTTCCCAGCCTGCAACCAGACTCCACCGCCGCCGGTCGCACCGTTAACGACCGCCGCAACGCCCACTTGCCCCAGGTTGATGTTGTTCCAGCCCTTGTTCAATCCCTGCACGACGGTCTCGAACCCGCCGCCGACGAGGGCGCCGAGGCCGAATGCGATGAGAGGGGCCGGCACGAGGCCCGTCCGGTCGACGACGTTCTGTGGAGAGTTGACGGCGTAACTGTAGCGGTTGAACGATCCGCCGGCGATGTGTAGCGGGTCCGGCGTCGTCCAGCGGCCGGTCCGTGGGTCGTAGTCGCGTTGGCCGTGCCGGACCAGACCGGTGTCGGGGTCGTACAGCCCGCCGGCGAACCCGAACGGCTGGAACCCGGGGTTGGTGTCCCGGGTCACGCGACCGAAGGCGTCGTAGTCGATGCGCTGTTCGACGCTTCCACTCGACGCGTCGACGACGAGTCGCGGTGAGCCGAGGTGGTCGGTGACGATGCGGTAGGTGGTCCCGTTTCTGATCATGTAGTCCGGGACGTAGTCGCGGGTGCCGTAGACGAACTGGGCGACGAGGTCGCCGTCGGCGTCGAGTTCCGCGACGGGGTTGAGGCCGTCCCTGTACAGCCACTTGCAGGTGACCGTACCGTCCACGAGCTTGGCCACGCGGCGTCCCATACCGTCGTGCCGGTACTCTATGGTCTCCCCGGTCGGTTTCGTCACCGACCGGAGGGAGTGTTTGACGTCGTACTCGTAGGTCGTGGTCGACCCACCCTCGGTGACTTCCTCTAGGCGGCCGGCGTCGTCGTACTCGTAGGATCGGTCGCCGTACGACTCGAGGCGGTTGCGATCGTCGTAACTCGCCGACACCGTCGACCCGTTCCGTGTGTGGCTGTCGCGGTTGTCGTCGTCGTCGTACCCGAACTCCTGGGTCGTGGTGCCGTCGGTGATGACACGCTCTAGTCGGCCGGTCGCGTCGTACTCGAACTCGCGGGTCGTCGTGGTCCCGTCGACCGTCTCCTCGAGTTTCGTGATCAACCCCCGGTCGTCGTAGGTGTAATCGGCGTCGTACAGGGTCGTCCCCGCGGCGGTGGCCGAGTGGGTGTCGACGGTGCCGAACGCCGTGTGGGTCCACGTCTCCGTCGTCGACCGGAGTGTCGTCTCGTCGACCAGCCCGGAGTCGTCGTTCCAGACGATGTCCATGTCGCCCGCCGTCGTGCGCAGGCCGTCGTCGTCGTAGTCGAAGGAGACGGTGTTACCAGCGACGGTCCGGGAGTCGAGTCGGAACGAGTCGTCGTAGCTGCGCTCGACGGTCCCCGAGACAGTTCCGGACCACGTCCGCTTCGTGAGCAGGGAGCCGTCGAACTCGAACTCGACGGCGACGCCGTCTGGGCCGTCGATTCGGTCTGGCAGGTCGTTCGCGTCCCAGGTGACGTCGACGCTCCCGTGTCCGAGGTCGACGCTCTCCCGCCGGCCGGCACCGTCGTAGTCGATCGACAGCGTCGACCCGTCCGGGTAGGTCACGGTCGAGAGCGCGTCGTCGGCGTCC
>CAZIVN010000338.1:0-2000 GCA_964542685.1 uncultured Halobacteriales archaeon | reverse complement strand
AGTCGACGGCGACGTTGCTCATCCCGATCTCCTCGCCCTGGTAGACGAACGGCGTGCCCCGGTGCCCGTGCAGCCACGTCGCGAGCATCGTCGCGGACGCGTACCGGTACTCGTCGTCGTTCCCGAATCGGGACAGGCCACGCGGCTGGTCGTGGTTGCTGTGGTACAGGCTGACCCAGGCGCCGTCGTCGACCGCCCCCTGCCACTTCGCCATGATCGCCTTGAGTTCCGGGAGCGCCCAGTCGCGCGGTTCCCAGCCCGACGACTGGTCGAATTCCACGTGCTCGAAGAAGATCGTCATGTCGATCGCGTTGGACTGTCGTCCCGTGACGTCGAGCGCCGTCTCGGGGTCGACGTCGACGCACTCGCCGATCGCCGCGATCTCCTCGGCATGCTCCCCGAACCCCTCCGTCGCGAGTTCGTCGAGGTACTCGTGTAGCCGCGGGCCGTCGACGAAGTGCTCGGAGCCGACGCGGTCGCCGCCGGGGTCGCCGTCGGGGAGTCCGTCGACCTTCGAGATGAGGTTGATGACGTCCATCCGGAAGCCGTCGATGTCGTGCTCGAGCCACCAGTCGACGACGTCGTAGATCTCCTCCCTGACCGCGGGCTGCTCCCAGTTCAGGTCTGGCTGTTCGTCGGCGAACAGACAGAGGTAGTACGCGCCGCGTTCCTCGTCGTAACTCCAGGCGGGTCCGCCGAAGAACGACTCCCAGTTGTTCGGGAGCCCGTCGTCGCCCTCTCGCCAGATGTAGTAATCGGCGTACTCGTCGTCGGTCGCGCGCGAGCGCTCGAACCAGACGTGGGCCTCGGACGTGTGGTTGACGACCAGGTCCATGACGAGCCGGATGTCGCGGTCGTGGAGTTCCGCGAGCAGCGTCTCCCAGTCGTCCATGCTCCCGTACCGCGGGTCGATGGCGCGGTAGTCGGCGACGTCGTAGCCGTTGTCCGCCATCGGCGACTCGTAGACGGGGTTGAGCCAGACGGCGTCGACGCCGAGGGAATCGAGGTAGTCGACCTTCTCGACGATGCCCGGCAGGTCACCGAACCCATCGCCGTCGCTGTCGTTGAAGCTCTGGGGGTACACCTGGTAGAACACCGCCTCCTTCCACCACGTGCGGTCGGTCCTCGGGTCCGCGAGCGCACTACCAGCAGTCATGTGTACGTCTACCAAGGAGGGGTAGATAATTGTCTCGGATGCGCCCGCTGGATGCCCCGCGGACGACCGTCGCCACGAGGCGCGCGCACCGAAGGCGACGTCGACGGCGCGTCAGTCGTCCGTGCTGACCTCCCCGGGCGTCCCGGCCGCGTCACCCGAAACGTCCACGAGCCCGTGCGCGATCGCCTCCTCGGACTCCGAGTCGAACAGGTGCACCTTCGACCGGTCGAACACCACCTGCATCCGCTGGTCCTCGATGACGTCCGCGTCCGGGTCGATGCTCATCAGCAACTGGCCACCGGCGGTCGGGTCCTCCAGGTCGATCTCCGCGTCCTCGTCCGTGACCAGGTACACGAAGATCTCGTTGCCCATCGGCTCCATCACGTCCGTCCTCGTCGTGACCGTCTTCGTCTGGTCGCCGATCCGGCTCGCCTTGTCCACCGGGTAGATGTCCTCCGGGCGGACGCCGAGGGTCACCTGCTGGCCGGCGGCCGTCCCGACCGACACCGGGTCGAACTCGACCGCCACGCCGCCGACGTCGGACACGAACCCGTCGGCCGTGATCTCGCCGCGAACGAAGTTCATCGCCGGCGACCCGATGAATCCAGCGACGAACAGGTTGTCCGGCTCGTTGTAGCACGTCAACGGCGGGTCGATCTGCTGGAGTTCGCCGCTGTCGATGACCGCGATCCGGTCGCTCATCGTCATCGCCTCCGCCTGGTCGTGCGTGACGTAGATGATCGTCGTCTCCAGGTCCCGGTGGATGCGCTGCAACTGGGTGCGCATGTGGACGCGCAGCTTCGCGTCGAGGTTCGCCAGTGGCTCGTCCATCAGGAACACCTCC
>CAZIVN010000337.1:0-2008 GCA_964542685.1 uncultured Halobacteriales archaeon | reverse complement strand
AACTAAACCGTATGAGGGCTCCTCTCGGACGGGTCGACCCGTCCTCTACTCGAAGTCAGTCTCGACGCCGTCCTCGACCGGGAGGTCGTCCGGCGGTGGCTCGTAGTGCTTGCCGTTCTCGACGTACTTGGCCGTCTCGAGCACGCCGTTCAGGTCCCGCAGACGGTCCAGTCCGACCGACGCCGTCGACGTCGCACCGGGGCCGCCCTCGGTGCCGCCCACGACGACGATCACCGGCGGTTCCCCTTCGATGCCGTCTCGGATCTCCTCGACCCGGTCCCGCAGTGCGAACTCCAGTTCCGTGCGTTCGTGCATGCCACCGACGCTCCCGGAGAGGCGATAAGTCGTTCGGAACCGCCGTCCGCCGGGCAGGGGGGACCGCTTTCCAAACCCGTTTGAACGTCGCGCTCCTCTCGAGTCGTATGTCACGACAGACAGCGACTGGTGGCCCGCGTGCGAGTGGGATGCCACGGCTCGGCCTCGGCACCTGGCAGAACACCGACGCCGACCAGTGTGCCGAGAGCGTCCGGACCGCGCTCGAACTGGGCTACCGGCACGTCGACACCGCACAGGCCTACGGCAACGAGGCCGCCGTCGGCGAGGGCATCGCGGGCGCCGACGTCGACCGCGAGGACGTGTTCCTCGCGACGAAGGTGTGGATCGACCAGTTGTCCCACGCCGACGTCGTCCACAGCACCCGCGAGAGCCTGGACGACCTGGGCGTCGAGGGCGTCGACCTGCTGTACGTCCACTGGCCGGCAGGTGACTACGACCCCGAGGAGACCCTTCGCGCGTTCGAACAGCTGTACGACGACGAACTGATCGACCGCATCGGCGTCTCGAACTTCCAGCCCGAACAGGTCGAGGAGGCCATCGACGTCCTGGGCGTCCCCCTGTTCGCCAACCAGGTGGAGTGTCACCCACTGCTCCCCCAGCGGGAACTGCGATCCCACGCCGCGGACCACGAGTACGAGATCGTCGCGTACTCGCCGCTGACCCGCGGCGCGGTGTTCGACGACGAGACGGTCGCCGCGGTCGCCGACGCCCACGACGCCTCCCCCGCGGCGGTGAGCCTGGCGTGGCTCCGCGAGACGGGCGTCACCGCCATCCCGAAGGCGACGAGCGCGGCCCACATCGAGGACAACTGGTCGTCGCTGGAGATCGACCTGACCGACGAGGACGTCGAGCGAATCGACGCCATCGAGGAGCGCTCGCGGGAGGTCGACCCGGACTTCGCCCCCTGGAACTGACGACCGCGGCAGTGGCAGAGTGCGGGCAAATTTGGGTCGAAGTTCGGGAATCGTTCAAGAGTGCCGACGGGCTACGTCCTGTCGGGGATGGACTGGCCGGCGTCCCCCCTGACTGTCCGGCGCGATCCGTCCGGCGGGTTCGGATCCGACACGTCGGGTGACACTCCCCCTCTCCCCCACGCTGCCAGTCCGTTTCCCCACCGCCATCCATCTCCCACCCCTCGTACCTCGCCACCACCCCATCCACTCCACCACCCTCGACGCGTCCGCGACCGACGGTGACTCCCGCCTCGACGGTCGCCGTCCCGGACGCGTCGAGATACCTTTTTCCGGTCGCCGCGAACATTGCCACCCGACCATGGACTCTCTCACCGACGTCGACGAGGTCGTCCACGAACCGTCCCGGGCGTTCGTCGAGTCGACCAACGTCTGGCAGTTCATGCAGGACTACGACATCGACGACTACGAGGAACTGATCGAGCGCACGACGACCGAGGTACCGGGCGTCGACGCGTCGGGCGTCGACTGGTTCTGGGACGAGATCGTCGACTACCTCGACGTCGAGTTCTACGAACCGTACGACGCGGTCCGGGACGACACCGGGTCCCGCCGTACGCCGGACGACCCCGACAAGACCGGGCCGCAGTTCACCGACTGGTACCCCGGCGGCGAGATCAACGTCGCGCACAACGTCCTCGACCGCCACGCGGAGGGCGACGCCCGCGAGGACGTCGCCTGCGTCTGGGAGGGCGAGCCCG
>CAZIVN010000336.1:0-2010 GCA_964542685.1 uncultured Halobacteriales archaeon | reverse complement strand
AGGTCGATGTCCGACCAGCCACGGGTCATCCACTGGGCGACGGCCTCGCCGATGGCGGGCGCCTCCTTGATCCAGACCGCGGCACACGACCAGAGGCCCTGGACGTCCTGGAGCGGTCCCAGCAACGGCGCGCCGTCGGGCGTCTGTGACAGGAGGCCGTCGATCTCGTGGCGGATGCCCGCGTCCGGATCGTCGAGCAGGTCCGGAATGATCTCCAGGGCGTCCTGCATGGACTGCTCGAAGGCGTCGTCGGTCAGTGGGGGCTGGGTCGGCGACAGCGGCGCCTCGTCGATCGACGGAACGTCGTCGACGTCCCAGAGGATCGGCCGGTGCTGGTAGGAACCGACCTCCAGGTCGTTGCCGTGCTGTCGTTCGTACATCTGGGTGTCCATGTCCCGGACGACCGGGAACGAGATCTCCCCGTCGTAGTCCTCGAAGAAGGAGATCGGGCCGACGCTGACCATCTGGTGGACGGCCGGCGTGAGCGGAATCTCGACGCCGGCCATCCGTGCGATCTTCGGACTCCAGAGCCCCGACGCGATGACGACCTCGTCGGCCTGGACGGTGCCGCGGTCGGTCTCGACGGCGGCGATCCGGCCGTTCTCGACGTGCAGGTCCAGTACCTCCGTGTTCGGCGAGGTGTGCAAGCCGCCGGCGACCTGCTGGACGCCCCCGTCCGGTTCGACGTCGACCTCGCCGGACTCGACGGCCTCGGGGTCGACCTCGCCGGAGGCGATGGCGTCGGCTCGTGCTCGCATGACTTCGCCGGCCCGGAGTGGGTCACAGGTGCCCGCACCGCTGCTGTGGAAGCCGGCCTTGATGATGTCCTCGTTGACGTAGGGAACGAGTTCGCCGACCTCCTCGGGCGTCAGCAACTCGGCGGGTTCCCCCCACGACTTCGCCGACTGGACGCGCCGTTTCAGCTCCTCGACGCGTTCGTCGGTCCGGGCGACCTCGATACCGCCGCTGTTCGTGAACGTGTCCATGTCTTTGTACTGCTCGATGCTCCTGCGGGTGAGGTGGGTCATCTCCTTCGAGTGCTCGACGGGCATCAGGAAGTTCGACGCATGGCCCGTCGAACCGCCCGGGTCCGGCAGTGGACCCTTGTCGATGAGGACGATGTCCTCGCGGCCGTAGCGCGCGAGGTGGTACGCGAGACTGTTGCCCACGATACCCGCCCCGACGATGACCGTGTCTGCGGTCGACGGTAGGTCGCTCCCACTCATCGTACTTCACCACTCCCGGTCCGTCGCGTTCGTCGGGCGTCCCGTGTCGATCCGAGGCGCCAGACGGTGGTAACGACTGACATACAGTTCGAGGTTCTCACTCGTCCGGTGTAAGTACCGGTCCGCATATATCCGTACTTTATAATCACTCCCCCTACCGAGACGACCAGTCGGCCGTCGTCGCGGGCCGGCGCGCCCGTTCGCGACCGGGAGAAAGTTCACTCGGCCAACCTTTCGAGGATCGCGTCGCGGGCCCGCCTCGCGCAGTCGCGTTTGCCCCGCCCGAAGTGGAGGGTGTTCTCGTCGACGGGCGTGGAGAAGCGACTCGCGCTGTCGGGCGGCACGCGGATCTGTTCGATCTGCAGGTAGCCGATGACCAGACGTCCCGCGTATGCCACGTCCAGAATCTCCTCGACGGGAATCGTCTTGTCCTCGAACGACGACGCGCCGGTGCGGTCGATGGCGACCCGGTCGTCGTACACCCGCAGGACACCGTCCTGGAACTCACAGGAGACGACCGCTGCCTCGTCGTCCGGTTCGTCGACCGACGACCAGTCCGCGTCCTCGTCGACCGCGTCGTCGACCGAGGGGCCATCGTCGGACCTCCAGGGGAGTTTCACCATGGACCGTACTGCGGGGGCGAGGGCAAAAACCTTCCCTGGGGCCGCGTTCGTGACGGGTTCTCGGGAGCCTCACACCGGGCGAACCACGAAACCGGGAGACAGCAGCCGAAAACTCCTCGTTCGAGTGCGAATAGTTCACGATACGAGTGCGAATAGTTCAC
>CAZIVN010000335.1:0-2026 GCA_964542685.1 uncultured Halobacteriales archaeon | reverse complement strand
GCAAGTCCAAGGCCGACAAGCGCATCGTCCGCCTGGTCGACGCCCCGAACCTCGCTGACGGCGAGGCTGTCATGCGCGTGCAGGACGGCGGGCTGATGGAAGAGTAGGGAGACGCGACCGGAGGGAGCGTCTCCGAACGTGTGAACGGCGACGAAGTCGCCGTGAGCAGTAGCGAGGTCGACGACCACCGGGAGTCGACCTCGAAGCGAAGCGGGGAACGAAGTGACCCGCGAAGTAGCGAGCGCCCGCTCACCCCGCGCGCCTGATCACGACGCCGGCGACCCCGACGGCACCGACGCCGAACAGCACCAGCACCGCGACCGCCACACGGAAGTCGCCGGCCGTGCCGGTGCCGTTGACGACGTACTGCATCGCCTCGACGACGTAGGTCACCGGCATCGCCAGTGCGGGGTACTCCAGGTACCACGGCAACGCCTCGACCGGGAGGAAGGTGCCACCGAGGATGACCTGCGGCGAGATGACGACGGGGATGAACTGGATGGCCTGGAACTCGGTGTCGGCGAACAGCGACAGGACGACCCCGATCCCGAGTGCGGTCAGGGCACTGAGCAGTTCGACGACGAAAAACAGGGCAACGCCGTGTTCGAAGCCGACGTCGAGGAAGACTACCGCCGCGCCGAGCAGGACGACCGCCTGGACCGCCGCCAGGACGCCGAAGCCCAGCACGTAGCCGACGACGATGCCGGTCCGGGAGACGGGTGCGACCAGCACTCGGTCGAGCGTCCCGGCGGTGCGCTCCCGGAGGAACCCCACCGCCGTCAGCATGTAGGTCAGGAAGAACACGAACACGCCCAGCAAGATGGGTGCGACCGGTTCGGTTCGAGTGAACACCTCGCTCAGGAGCCAGATGATGAAGGCCGGGACGACGACCACGAGTGCGAGCGTCCGGCGGTCGCCGCGGAGTCCGAGCAGGAGTCGTCGCGCGACGGGAGCGGCACCCCTCACGGTCGTTCACCTCCCGCTTCGACGGCGTCGGGGGTCGCTCCGGCGTCGCCCGGTGGCGCGTCGTTCCGGCCCGTCGCCCCGAGCAACGAGAGGAACGCCGCCTCCAGGTCGTCGGTGCCCGTTTTCGCCTCGAACGCGGCGGGGGTGTCGCAGTCGAGCACCCGGCCGTCCCGGAGGAACAGGACCCGGTCGCAGTGGCGCGCCTCGCCGAGGTAGTGCGTCGAGACGATCACCAGCGCACCGTCCTCCCGTCGCTCTCGGAACCCCTCCCACATCGTCGCCCGGAGTTGCGGGTCGAGGCCGACCGTCGGTTCGTCGAGGACGAGGACGTCCGGGTCGTGGACGACGGCACAGGCGAGACTCGTCCGCCGGATCATCCCGCCGGACAGCGACGAGACACGGGAGTCAGCCCGGTCGGCGAGGTCGACGAACGACAGTGCCCGGTCGACCGCCGCTGCCCGGTCGTCGACGCCGTACAGTCGCGCGAAGAAGTCGACGTTCTCGCGTGCCGTGAGGTCCCGGTACACCGCCTCGTGCTGGGGCATGTACCCCAGGCGTCGGCGGTCTGCGGCGTCGAACGCCAGCGGATCGGTCCCGTTCACGCGAACGCGTCCGGACGACGGTGCGAGCAGTCCGAGCACCGTCTCCACGAGCGTCGTCTTGCCGGCGCCGTTCGGCCCGGCGACGCCGAGAATCTCCGGGCCGTCGATGTCGAGGTCGACCCCGTCCAGTGCCGTGACGTCCCCGAACGTTCGCCGGAGCCCGTCGACGTGAATCGTTGGATCGGCCATACACTACAGAGGGGGACGAACGGCCGTGGTCGTTCTGCGAGGGATGCCCGGCGGTTTTATCAGCGGACAAGGCGAATACCCCGAGGCTTGACCTCGGGGATGAAGTCGACACTCGCTGAAATAAACCATTAAGTCGAAACACTCCTAATCAAAAGATAGCGATGGAATACAGTCACCGCTACCACACCTATCCGACAGATGAGGTAGCGGACAGACTGGAACACCATCTCGACGTTCATCGCCAACTCTACAACCACGTCCGCTGGGAC
>CAZIVN010000334.1:0-2034 GCA_964542685.1 uncultured Halobacteriales archaeon | reverse complement strand
CGGTCGTCTCCTGGATGGAGAAGAGGTTCATCTCGTTGCCGATCCGGCGGTGGTCCCGCTGCTCGGCCTCGCGGCGCCGTTCGATGAACGCCTCGAGGTCGGACTCGCGCTCGAAGGCGGTCCCGTACACGCGGGTCTGCATCGGGTTGTCCTCGTCGCCGCGCCAGTAGGCGCCGGCAATCTCCAGCAGTTCCACGGCGCCGATCTCGCCGGTCGAGTCGACGTGGGGCCCCTTACAGAGGTCCGCCCAGTCGTCCTGCCGGTAGAAGGTGACCGTCTCCGCGCCCTCGTCGGCGATGTCCTCCAGCAGTTCGAGTTTGTACTCCTGGCCGGCCAGGCGCTCGCGGGCCGCCTCGACGGACACCTCCTCGCGCTCGATGTCGTAGTCGGCCTCGACGATGGACTCCATCTCCGCCTCGATGGCCTCGAAGTCGTCCTCGTCCAGGTCGACGTCGTCGAAGTCGTAGTAGAAGCCGTCGTCCGTCGGCGGGCCGATGGCCAGCTGGACGTCCTCGCCGTACAGTCGCTGGACGGCCTGGGCCAGCGCGTGGGCCGCCGAGTGACGCATGACCTCGCGGTAGTCGTCGCCGTCCTCGGTGACGATTTCGAGCTCGGCGCCGTCGTAGACCGGTTCCTCCTTGGCGACGAGGTCGCCGTCCAGGCGGCCGGCGACGGTGTCCCGCCCCAGGCCGGGCCCGATCTCGTAGGCGCAGTCCTCGACCGTCGACCCTCGTTCGACCGATAGCTCCGACCCGTCCGGCAGTACGACCGCTATCCCCTGTTCTGATTCTGACATGGTTGGTGACTCCTGAACACCCGCGACTGACGGGAAAGTGCCAGCGCGGAGAACGACAGGTGTCGGTGGGAGTGTGCGGGCTCACGCCCGGCGTGTAAAGTAGACACCTGTCATCGTACTCCAGCGTAGTCCGGAGTCGCGTAAAAGCGTTGTGATGGTGTGTCACCGCCGCGAGTGACCGAGGTCGACGATCGTCCGGGGAGACGCCCGGAGTCACTCGGGCGACACTGCAACCAGTTTGCCGCCGCCAACGACGTAGAGTGCCGCCTCGCCGACGGCCGGCGACTTCCCGCCCCCGTCGAACGTCCAGAGCTGTTCGCCGTCGCTCGTCGAGTACGCCGTGACGCTGCCGCCGGGAGGGTCGGCAGCGATCACCGCGCCGTCGACGACGGCGAGTGATCGAAAGGCGATAGCGGACTGTACCGTCGTCTCCGTCTCCCACTGCCGTTCCCCGTCCAGCGAGAAGCAGTACAGCGTATCGTCGGAGACGAACGTGACGACGCCGTCGCCGACGGCCGGCGACGAGAGTACCGGTCTCGGCGTCTCGAACGTCCACTCCCGTTCACCGTCGGTCGAGACCGCGTGGAGCGCGGTGTCCTGCGTGCCGAAGTACACCGTCCCGTCGACGACCGTCGGCGCGGAGGTGTCGGGGTCGAAGTACCGGTCGCCGGTCTCGTACGACCACCGAACTTCCCCCCGCGTGCCCTCGGCTCGCGACACGGCGTAGAGGTTCCCGTCGTCGCTCGTGGCGTACACGGTGTCGCCGGCGACGGCCGGGGCGGTGATGACGCCCTCGATGTCGCTGCCAAGGTTCGCCTCCCACTGCAGGGCGCCGTCCTCGGTCGACACCGCGGACAGGCGGCTCTCCCGTCCGACGTAGATGCGGTCGCCCACGACCGTCGGCTGTGACTGGTACGGGAGCGTGACGTCCGACTCCCAGCGCTTCTCGGTCGACCCGACGGGCACGGCACTCAGCGACGGCAGCCCCGTTCCGAGTCCACAGTAGGCGACGCCGTCGGCGAGGGCCAGCGTGCTCGCGAGCCCGGTTCCGAGGTCGAGGTCCCACTCCACGTCGCCGTCCGACGAGACGCCGTACAGCGTCTGCCCGGCGCCGACGTAGACCGTCCCGCCGGCGGCCATCAGCGGCGTCGCGAGGACCGACCCGGGCTCGAACAGCGACGTTCCGGAGACGGTGTCGGCCTCGCCGAGCGCGGCGTTCGACCCGACGGCCGTGTTCC
>CAZIVN010000333.1:0-2038 GCA_964542685.1 uncultured Halobacteriales archaeon | reverse complement strand
GTTCCCGGTTTCGTAAACCACGGCTTCACGCGCGGTTGACGAGATATTAAACGTTTGGGAGTCTGTCGGGCCGACCCGATCAGGACCCGGTCAGGAACGCCTCCACCGCCGCCCGCTCGGGTGCGGTCCGGGCACCCTCCTCGCGGGCCGCCAGCGCACCGCAGGCGTTCGCGAACGCGAGTTGCCGGGGCAGGTCGTCACCGGCCAGGCGCGTCGCGATGAACCCGGCGGCGAAGGCGTCGCCGGCGCCGGTCGTGTCGACGGATTCGACGTCGAAGCCGTCGTGGTCGTACGTCCCGTCGGGCGCGTACACCGTCGCGCCGTCGGCCCCGCGCTTGACGACCAGGGTCTTGTCGGGGAACGCCGTCTCCGGGTCGCCGTCGAAGGCCGCCTCGGCCTCGCGCCGGTTGAGGAAGAGCACGTCGGACGATTCGATGGCCGCCGAGAAGTCCCGGCGGCCGAGGCGCCGTCCCGGGTCGACGCTGACGGGGACGTCCGCCGCGACTGCGAGATCGGCGATGCGCGCCGCGGTGTCGGGTCGCTGGCTCGTCAGGTGGACGTGCCGGACCGACCGGACGTCGGCAGGGTCGACGTCGTCTGGGGCGACGGCCTCGTTGGCGCCGTCGTTGTCGAGCACTGCGACCTCGCCGTCGTCGTCGACCAGGAGGTACTTCACCGCCGTACTCTCGCCCTCGACGGTCCGCAGCCCGCGGCGGTCGACGCCGGCCGCCCGGAGTTCCCGGCGCGCGAGCAGTCCGTTCTGGTCGTCGCCGACGCTCCCGACGACGCCGGCGGGGACCGACAGCCCCGACAGCGCGACGGCGACGTTCGCCGCGCTCCCCCCGCCCGACCCCCGCTGTGAGCGGATGAACGACTCGGCGTCGGGCGCGGGCAACTCGTCGACCCGGAGGGTCACGTCCCAGTTGACGTGACCGGCGGTCAGCACGTCTGTCATCGGCTCACCTGTGCGGCCCACGGGGTAAAAACTCCCCTCTCGTCGCTACCCGCCGCCGGTGACAGCGAACAGCAGGAGGTTGTGGATGCCCGGCCCCAGGCCGACCGCGGCGACCCCACCCAGGACCGCCCGGGCCTGGAACGGGGCGTCCCGATAGAGGTCCTCCATGGCCGCGACGATGACCAGCGCGAGCAGGATCTTCACGATCACGAACAGCCACCCGTCGCCGAGGACCGAGGAGGTCGGCAACCCGGACGCGAAGTCCAGAATCGCCGCCGACAGCGGCGTCCGCTCGCCCGCACCCAGGACGTCGACACCGATGGCAGTCGAGACGGCGTCCAGCGAGTGGGCGAACACGACCAGTGCCCCGGGGGCGCCGGTGACCGCAGCGGCGTCGGTGAACGTCAGACTGAGTGCCAGCCACGCCAGCGCGGCGACGAGGCCGGCGACGACGAGCCCGATGACCGGCCAGAACGCCGACGCCGGCGTGAGCCCGCCCCCCGTGGCGCCGATGAACATCGAGAACGTCGCGAACACGACGGTGATGGCGGCACCGAGCAGCGCCAGCTGGCGGTCGTTCGACGCCCGCCGGCGCATCGCGCTGAGCAGCGTCGACACCGCCCAGACGATGCCGCCCAGGACGGCCGTCGTCAGGTACACCGTCGGCGTCCCGAACAGCGGCTGGAGGACGTCGGGGTAGGCCGACTGCTGGAAGAGGACGTGCAACACCGCCCCCAGCATCATCCACGGCGCGAACGCGACGACCGTCCAGTCGGTCACGTCCGGTTCCAGAAAGACGAGCACGCCCACCACCGCGAGCAGCGTCAACACGAGCGGGACGAGGTACACCAGCCCCGGAAGCGAGAACCCCTCCGGAAGGATCTGCCCGACGCCGACGAGCCACGCGAATCCGGGTCCCGACATACCAGGGAGGGGACACGCGAGGGTACTGAAAGTTCCGGTCGCCCGTTCGCCGTCCGTCGGACGGGCGTCCGACGCGGCGTGCGAGCCGCCGGCGTCCGGTCAGGCCTCCCAGGGTTCGTCGACGCCGCTGCCGTACAGTTCGCGCATCAGCGTGACGAT
>CAZIVN010000332.1:0-2050 GCA_964542685.1 uncultured Halobacteriales archaeon | reverse complement strand
TGGCGGTGGACTCGTCGTGGCCCATCACGTACACCGACTCGTCGACGAACATGTAGGCGTCACAGTGCAGGCAGTAGTGCAGCCCCCGGCCCGTCCGCGGCAGTGGGGGGTCGGGCCGCCCGTCGGAGAACCCCGTCGCGAGGACCACGCGGTCGGCAACCAGCACGTCGTCGCTCGCCGTCTCCAGGCGGGCCCGACCGTCGTCGACCCGCTCGGCGGCCGTCACGAAGTCCCGACGGGTGTCGGTCCCGTACTCGGACAACTGGTCCCAGGCCGTGGCCAGGAACTCGTTGCCGGAGACGTCCTCGGTGATCCCGATCACGTTGTGGGTGTCCCGCATCATCGCACAGCGGCCGCCGCCGCGGTCCACGATGGCGGTGTCGTGGCCCAGTCGCGTCGTGTACAGCGCTGCGGTCATGCCGGCGGGACCTCCGCCGACGACGACGACCTCGTACTGCTCGTCGAACTCGGTAGCACTCATCTCGTTTCATCGTCAGGTCTCGGTCGTCTTGAACGCGTCGCCCGATCTCGTCCGGGACGTCAGACCGTCGGTGTCCGGTGGTCGACGCCACCGTTCGGGGGGCTCCCGGTCGGTCAGTCCGGCGCGACGACCGCGTAGCAGTTGCCACTGGAGACGAACGACCGTTCGACGGCGAGTGCGGACCGCGATAGGTCCGCGTCGAACGCCTCGCGGTCGTACACGTGGTAGTACCGTGGGACCGTCTCGCCACCCGGTAGCGTCCAGTCGACGGTCGTGTCGTGGGCCGTCTCGCGGTCGAACCGGTCGTGTGCGACGCTCCAGGCGCCGACGACCGCTCGCCCGCCGGGCGCGAGCGTCCGGGCGAGTTCGTCGAGGCTGTCGACCCGACGGCGACGCGTCGGGAGGTGGTGGAGCGTGGCGACGTACACCGCGACGTCGACGGCGTCGTCCACGAGCGGCAGTCGTGCGGCGTCGGCGGCGACGAACGTCGTCCGGTCCGCGTACCCCCGCTCGCTCGCTCGCGCCGCGGCGACCGAGAGCAGGTCCCGGCTGACGTCGACGCCGACGGAACGGTCGACCCGGTCACACAGCGGTTCGAGGTGCCGCCCGTTCCCACAGCCGACGTCCAGTCCGACCGTCCCTGCCCGGCCCTCCAGGAACGTCGTGACCTCGGGCCAGGGGTACTCGCGGGTCTGTGCGAAGTGCTCGGCGATGCGGTCGTAGGTTCGGGCCACGTCCGCAGTGTCCCTGTCGGCGTCGTGGCCGTCGTCCCCGCCGTCGCCGGCCGACGGTCCCGCGCCCTCGTCGGTCATGGGTCGAGGCTGGGTGTCGAGGGCCTAACGCCTGTCGCTACACCATCACCAGGAACAGCCCGTAGGCCATCGCGACCAGGACCGCGGCGTGTTTGGCGCCCTCCCGGACGTCGCCACTCGCCAGTTGCCCGGCGACGAACCCGGAGACACAGCCCTGGATGACGGCCGTGTGGAAGAAGAGGAGTTTGTACGCGTCGGCGTCGATGCCGCCGACGTTCCCCACGCCGCTGACCTGCGGGACCTGCTGGGCGCCGCCGCCGGTGGCGTTCCCGACGACCGGGTCCGACGGCAGGTTCGGGATCAACACGAGGCTCAACACCACGATGATGAACAGGAAGACGAAAAACGAGATGTAGACGACGACCATGTAGGTCAGCATCTCGCTGCGCCGGTCGCGCTTGAGGCGGCGGTCCGCCTTCGCCTGGTCGGCGGCGATGCGCAACACCGTCGCGAGGTTGCCACTCGCGTTCATGGCGTTCGTGACGAGGGTGACGACTCGCGAGACGGTCCGGGTGCGGACGCGGCGTTCGAACCGGTACAGCGCCGTCTCCAGGTCCGACCCCCACTGGATGTCCGCCCAGATCCGGTCGAGTTCCCGGTTCAGCGCGCCGAGTTCGCTGTCGCGGACCCGGTCGAAACTCCCGACGAGCGTCATCCCCGCCTCGTTGACGCTCGCCAGTCTGTCCAGCAAGTCCGGCACGGCCGCCTCGATGGCCTCGATGCGGCGCTTGTGAATCTCGTAGGCGATGGCGAACGT
>CAZIVN010000331.1:0-2112 GCA_964542685.1 uncultured Halobacteriales archaeon | reverse complement strand
GACTCTCCAGTCGGGTGTCCAGTTCGCTCTTGTGCAACAGGCCGGTGACGCTGTCGCCGACGTCGACGAACACGCCGAAGTCGGCGTAGCCGTCGACGGTACCCCTGTAGTACCGCCCGGGGGTCAGTTGCCCGGGACGGTTGCCGGTGAACTCGAAGAGAACGTCCTCCTCGTGACTCGAACAGGTGTACCCGTCGACAGACGTACCGCAGATGATACACGAACCCATTTGACCGCACAGAACAGTCCCGGCCTAAAACGGTTGTCGAAATACGACGAGTTTTCCACCCCGCCGGATCAGTCGAGAACGTCCGTCGCTGCCCGGAGTTCCTCGACGTCCGCGAGCAGCGTCTCGACGTCCGCCGGGTCGAGTGCGACTTCCACCTCGCTGCCGTCCTCGTCTCCGAAGGCGAGTTTCACCTGGTCGTCGCCGAACGCCCGGGCCTCGGCGTCTTCGACGTGGTACAGTTTCGCCGTGCCGGACTTCGTCGGCCCACCGACGTTCTTGATCGACCCTTCGTCGACTTCGATGGTGAAGTCGCTGAGTTCCAGGTACAGCATGGCCCGGGCTTCGGCGCCGGGGTGCAAAACCGTGTCGTGATCGACCGTTCGCGGGCGCCGACGCCCCGTCACTGCTCGAACGCCGGTTCGCGGTCCTCGGCATCGGTCTCGCCCTCGAGTTCGTCCGTCTCCGGCGTATCGTCCCCGAGCGCCTCCCCCGTCAACCCGTCCGGTACCTCGACCCCGTCGAGTTCGACCAGGCGGTCGACCCGCCGCTCGAACTCATCGTCGTCGATCTCGCCCCGCGCGTAGCGGTCCTTCAGTGCCTCCAGTGGGTCCACTTCCTCGTCTCGCTGGCCCGCCACTCCAGGGGCGTCCTCGTCGTCACGACGCAGGAGTCCCATCCAGGACGCGAGCACGGCGACCAGGGGAACCGCGAGCAGCCACCCGAACGCCAGCACGGCACCCCCGGCGACCGGACCGCCGACGAGGAGGGCGACGGCCGCCAGTGGGAACGTCGCCACCGCGATGCCGAGCACGACGACCTGTCCGAACGACGGCTGGGAGGTCATAGAGGGTGGCTGTACACGAACCGTCAAAAAGTCCGCCATCGCTCGCGGCCGCGACGCGGCTCACTGCTCGAACGCCGGCTCACGGTCCTCGGAGTCCGTCTCCTCGTCGACCCGGTCCAGCGAGACCTCCGGGGGGACTTCCACGTCTTCGGTCTGGATCAGTCGGTCCAGTTTGCGCTCGAACTCGACGTCGTCGATCTCGCCGCGGGCGTACCGCTCGCGCAGCGTCTCCAGCGGGTCCTCGTCCGTGCCGCCGCCGGCGCTCCCGTCGGCGGCCCCACCTCTTGGTGTCGATCCGGCGATGGACTCGGCGACCCGTTGCTCGACGGCGTCCTCGATGCTGTCCGACGCGTCGCTCCCGCCGCTCTCGAGCTGGCCGAGACTCTCCATCAGGATGCCCAGGACGGGCACGAGGAGCAGCCACCCGACGACGAAGACGAGGAAGGCCTCGAACACGCCCAGGAAGACGGCGGCGAGGATGCCGGCCGGGAGCGTCGCGACGGCGACGATGCCAACCAGGGCTTCCCCGAGTGTCGTACTCATGGCGGAGTTCTGTGTCGGCCTCGTGAAAAACGTTCACGAATCCGAGCGGCGTTCGCCGCCGCGCCGATTTTTAAGTGCCGTCCGGTCGAACTTCGGAGTGCAATGCAACTCACCTGGCACGGCCACTCCACCTGGCACGTATCGCTCGACGACACCGACCTCCTGATCGACCCCTTCTTCGACAACCCGAAGACGGACCTCGAACCGCACGACGTCGAGACACCCGACTACGTGTTGCTGACACACGGGCACGCCGACCATATCGCCCACGCGGGCGCCTTCTCGGACGCGACCGTCGTCGGGACGCCGGAGCTGACGGCGTTCGTCGGCGAGGAGATGGGGTTCGACGACGCCGTCGGGATGAACCTCGGCGGCACCGTCGAGTGTGGCGACGCGTTCGTGACGATGCACCGCGCGGACCACACCAACGGCGTCGGCGCCGGGTTCGAGGTTCCGAGCGCGGGATCCGCGGCGGGGAACGTCGTCTCCGATACGA
>CAZIVN010000330.1:0-2139 GCA_964542685.1 uncultured Halobacteriales archaeon | reverse complement strand
GAAGCCGCCGGGCAGGTCGCCGTCGGCGTCGCCCAGCATCGAGATGAGGATCTCGCCGTCCGGGATGCAGTGGACGGTGTGGGGCGCCGAGAGGTCGTGTTCGTACACTTCCTCGGGTTCGATGACCTTCGTGATCTCCGGGTCCCGACGCTCCTTCGTGTCGACGATGTGGATCCGCGAGGAGCGCTGGCCCGGGATGACGAGGTGGCGTCGTTCCAGACCGCCGATGTGACAGGACGACGAGCAGGCGTTCCACCCGAAGTGGTGGAGTTCGTCGCCCTGGTTGGGCATCTGTACCCGGTCGACGATCTCGCCGTAGGTGTCCGAGTCGGGGTCGACGTCGACGACCGCCAGGAAGTCCGGCGCGTCGACGTCCTGGCCGACGTGCAGGCCCATCACGTAGGCCGTCTTCTCGCGGTCGGCCTGTTCGATGGCCGCCTGCGGTGTCGCGTACCCCGGCCCCTCGACGTCGCCGCCCTCGTGGTCGTGGTGGTCGTGCGCCTCGGCATCCGTCGGAGATTCTGCGTCACTCATACTTGCGGCAACAATTGCCAGTAATTTCTACGGTCGGGTGACGGATTATGTTGCCGGTAGTTCGCGACGCTTCGCCAGTGCGGTCCCTCGTCGTCGTTCCGGGAGCAGTCGACCGAACGAGGGGCGTCGCGAACGCGACGGTCGCGCTCCGGAGCAACGAGTCGCGACCGACGCCCTCGACGTACGCCACCGCCCCGACGACTGGAACGCGCTCGCAGTGAGTTCCGTCCGGCAGTGTCATAGTGTTTATTCTCGGCAATTGCCGGTGATCGCCAGTACGGGGCGGGCGATCACCGGTAAACAGTGAGAATAAACACTATCAGTCGCCGGCCTCGGGGTCGATAGCTTCGATGGCACCCGCGCCGTGTTCGACGACGCCGCCGTGCTGGGTGATCGTCGTCTCGACGTCCAGCTCCCCGAGCTTCTCGACCGATTCGATTGCGGTCTCCTCGTCGCGGGGGTACCGCGGCCCGTCGACGTCCCCCTCGGGCGCGTGGAGTGCGTCGCCGGAGAACAGCAGGCGCCGTTCGCGGAGGTACAGCGAGACGTGGCCCGGCGCGTGGCCGGGCGTGAACAGCACCTCCGCGGGGCCGACGCTGGTGTCGAAGGTGGTGCCCTCGGTGACCTCGACGTCGATCCGTGCCGGGGGGTACCGTCCGTCGTCCATCTTCACGGGGTGTTCCCGACCATCGACGTAGGGGGCACACGTCGGGTGGGCGAAGGTCACGGGGTCGGCGAGATCCCGAATCTCCGCGAGGCCGCCGGCGTGGTCGACGTCTTGATGCGTGAGGACGACGCCCCACACGTCGTCCCAGTCGAAGCCGGCCTCGGCGAGGCCCTCGGCCATCTCCTCGGCGGCGCCGGGCCACCCGGAATCGACCAGCAAGAGCCCGCGCTCGGTTTCGATCGCGCCTGGATTGATCGTGATGGTGTCGTCTTCGATCTCGGTCGACACCGGAAGCGTGTACACGCCGTCAGTGACGTCCATGGGACTCCTGGGTGACTCTGGGTGTTAGTCGTTCCCGTTGCGTGCCAATCTCGGGCACGTGCTCGCCCCCTCTGTAAAGGCTTTTATGCGGCGCAAAGAACCGTTCTACAAGACCTTCTCGGTGGTCACAATGGCTGATACACACGATCCGGACGCGGCCGACGTCCCCGACCTCCGTACGCCCATCGTCGCCGTCCTCGGACACGTCGACCACGGCAAGACGAGCCTCCTGGACAAGGTCCGCGGCTCGGCGGTGATCGAGGGCGAGGCGGGCTCGATCACCCAGCACATCGGGGCGACGGCGGTGCCACTGGACGTCGTCTCACGGATCGCCGGCAAACTGGTTTCGCCCGACGACTTCGACCTGCCCGGCCTGCTGTTCATCGACACGCCGGGCCACCACTCCTTCACGACGCTGCGCTCGCGGGGCGGTGCGCTGGCGGACATCGCGGTACTGGTCGTCGACGTCAACGACGGGTTCCAGCCACAGACCCTGGAGGCGATCGACATCCTGCGGCGCACGGAGACGCCGTTCGTCGTCGCCGCGAACAAGATCGACACGGTGCCGGGGTAGAACCCCAACGAGGACACCCCGATCCATGAGAGCTACGAGGCCC
>CAZIVN010000329.1:0-2170 GCA_964542685.1 uncultured Halobacteriales archaeon | reverse complement strand
CAGGCGATGGAGACCAGCGTGCTCTTGGGGTCGTCGGGTTTCTCCTGGAAGTCGACGACGCGGTCGCCGTCCAGTTCGACGAGCCCGTAGGACTTGGCCCGTTCCCGGGAGCCGACGTCGTAGGCGGCGAGCGACGTCGCGCCGCGCTCTTCGAAGAAGTCGAGGAAGGCGGAGACGTCGAAGCTGATGAGGTTGTCCCCGGCGATCACGACCAGGTCGTCGTCGACGTCCTCGCGATCGACCAGTTGGGCGAGGGCCCCGATGACGCCGAACTTCTCGGACTCCTCGGTGGTATCCTCGACCGACAGCGTCGGCTTCTCGTAGGGGCTGTCGGCGAGGTGGTCCCGGAAGTCGTCCGCGAACCGGTCGTTGGTGGAGACGAACACTTCGGTGATTCGCTCGTCGCGTTCGAGTTCCTCGAACACCCGATCGACGACCGTCGACTCGCCGATCGGCAGGAACATCTTCGGCCGGTGTTTCGTGATCGGCCACAGGCGCGTGGCGTACCCACCGGCGAGAACGACTGCCTTCATGACTCCGAGGTTGCCCTGGTGTCGGTAAGTCAGTTGTCCTTCGCGCTCGGGCGAGGCCAGACGCGGAACACGCCGTCGTCGCGGCCGGCGGCGACCGAGACGCCCTCCCGTTCGACCGTCGCGAGGTTCGTCGACAGACGGCCCTCGAGCGGGAGGTCCCAGGCGACCGCGACGCCGTCGGTGGTGCGTCGGAGCGCACCGAAGCGGCGCCCGTCGACGCTCGGAACCAGGAGTTCGGTCCGGCCGTCGTCGTCGAAGTCGCCGGCCCGGACGCGGTCCGTGTTGCGAGCGTCCGAGAGGGTGTGCGAGACCCAGGGGCTCGCCGTCGCGACGGTCTCGAGACGGTTCCCGCGCCACCGGAGGAAGCGGAGTTCGCGCTCGACGTGTGGTTTCGTCACCGTCGCCAGTTCGACCGTGCCGTCGGGCGCGAAGGGGGCCACGGCCAGGAGGTGCGTCCAGCCGAGGCCGCCCCCGACCCGTGGGCCCGTCGCGAGGCGCCGCCCTGACTCGGCGTAGACCGTCGCGCGTGCGCCAGCGCCCGAGAGGGCCTCTGTCAGGACGAACACCCGACGGTCGCGCCAGCGCACCCAGAACGGGAACAGCGTCTCGAAGACGGCCGGCGACGGCGCCCGGACGACGCCCTCCACCGTCGGCGACCCCGAGACGTCGACGACGGCCACCGCCGTCGGCTCCGTGGTGTCGCCGAGCGCGCCGTGGCCGTACCGGTCGCTCGGTTCGGCGGGGACAGCCGCCCGGTCGGAGCCGTCGGTGACGACCCGGCCGTCGGCGAGTGGGTCGACAGCCAGTCGCCGAGTCGTACCGTCGCGGGCGACCGCGACGTCGCCCGACGTCGTCGGTGTGACGGCGGCACCGTCGACGACGGTCGGGTGGGTCCTCGGGCCGACGTCGTCCGGGCCCCGGAGCACCGCGTACCCCTCGCCGCGGGCGTCGACGGCCGGTGGCGCCCCCGCAGGGAGGCTGTCGGGTCGAACGGGCACTGAGGCGACCGTGTCGTCCGAGACGACCACGCCGACCAGCGATCCGTCGGCGAGTGCCACGACCCAGAAGTCGCCCTCGGCGGCGGGCACCCCGACGACCCACGCCGGTCGGCCGCCCACCTGGACGTCGACGGGGTCGACCGCCGGGAGACGCCCAGACTCGTCGACGACGCGGTTCCCACTCGGCCGCCCGAACGTGTAGGCCACCCCGTGACCCTGGGCCGGTGGCACCCGCAGGGATCCGGCGAGCGTCTCCGGCCCGGCGGCGGTGGTCTCGTCCGGATCGAGCGCCGAACATCCGGACACCACCGCGAGCGAGGCCGCCGCGAGGAACGCGCGTCGCCCGACGGCCGGTGAGCGGTCCGTCACGGCCGGACGTGGGGTCGCCCACGGGGAATGGGTTGGGGTCGCGTCGTCGTCCGCTACCCGACGTCGGTCGCTCCGCACCACTGCCCAGACAAGGCATTTGTCCCCCGAGCCACGACTGGGGGTATGGCAGAACCGTCGGGAACCACGCGCGAGCGGATGGCGGCGCGGCTGCGGTCGGAGGCGCTGTCGGCGGGCGCTCTCGCCAACGAGTTCGACGTGACGACGGCGGCGGCGCTGGACCACGTCCGCCACATCGCCCAGAGCCTGGAG
>CAZIVN010000328.1:0-2171 GCA_964542685.1 uncultured Halobacteriales archaeon | reverse complement strand
TTACAGCGCCGGGACGGACGATTCGGCGGCGACAGGAGAGATCGAGATACTGCCGCCCGAGGAGACCGAGACGATGACCCCGACGACGGCGCCCGGAACGGAGCCGCCGCCACAGACGACGGCGCCCGGAACGGAGACGGACACCGACACGGCGACGGACACCGAGACGGCGACGGCGACGGCGACTGCGGTGCCGACGGACGACACCACGGCCGGCGGCCCGGACACGGAGACGACGGCCGCCGAGGGCCCAGGGTTCGGGTTCGTGGTCGCGCTGGCGGCCGTGTTCGCGTCCGTCTCGCTGGTCCTGTGGCGGCGCCGGGCAGGATGAGATGAGGATGAGGTGAGGACGTCTCTCAGAACTCGCCGGCTTCCGGCCGGGCCGCACCAGCGAGCGCCCCCTGCTTGAGTTCGCGTGCCTTCGCTTCCAGCCGGTCGGCCACCACCGCCGTCGGGTCGCCGGCGTCGTGGCCCTCGGCGACGATGTCGACGAGTGCCGACCCGACGATGATCCCGTCGGCACCGGCCGCGACGATCCGTTCGGCGTGTTCGCCGGTCTTGATGCCAAATCCCACGGCCTTCGGAACCGACCAGTCGGCGACCCTCGCGAGCGACTCTTCGGTCCGGTCGGAGACGTCCTCGCGCGCACCCGTGACGCCGAGCCGTGCCTGGACGTAGACGTACCCCGAGACGTGTTCGCGCATCCGTTCGAGGCGCTGGCCACGGGTCGTCGGCGCGATGATGAAGACCAGGTCGAGCCCGAACTCGTCGCAGGCCTCGCGCAGGGGGTCGGCCTCCTCGGCCGGCAGGTCCACGACGACGAGCCCCTCGATGCCGACCTCGGCGGCCCGCCGGGCGAACGCCCGCGGCCCCGCGCTCGCGGCCGCCCCGTCGTCCTCACCGGACGCCCGGGTCGACTCTCCGCTCCCGTCCGTCCCGGGATAGGTGTACTGGTAGACGAGGTTGTAGTAGGTCATACACACCAGCGGCACGTCCACGTCTAGGTCGGCGACGAACTCGAAGTACCGGTCGGGAGTCATACCGGCTTCGAGCGCACGGACCACGGCACCCTGGATGGTCGACCCTTCGGCGATGGGTTCCGAAAATGGGAGGCCGAGTTCGATCACGTCGGCTCCGCCGCGTTCCAGCGCCTCGACGTAGGCCCTCGAGGCCTCGACCGAGGGGTCGCCCGCCGCGACGTAGGGGACAAAGGCCGGCTCGTCGGCGAACACGCGCTCGAGCCCCCGGCCTCGTTCCCGTTCCTGTCCCCGTCCCCGCCCGTCGTCGGTGTCGTCGGTCGCCATCAGATGCCACCTCCGCCGGTGGCGTCACGGAGGACCGACATGTCCGGCGCCACGTCCAGGTCTCGCTTTTCCGTTTCCTCCAGGACGGTTTCGAGGTCCTTGTCGCCACGGCCCGAGACGTTCACGACGACGACGTCGCCGAGTTCGTGGCCGTGTTCGTCGCCGCGTTCGTCTCGCGGCTCCGCCGCTCGGCCGTCCGTGTCGGGTCCCGCCACGCGCTCCAGATAGCCGAACGCGTGGGCCGTCTCCAGGGCTGGAATGACCCCCTCGGCACGGGAGAGCCGGTGGAACGCGTCCAGCGCGGCTTCGTCGTCGACGTTCACCGCCCGGACCTGTCCCTCGTCGACCAGGTTGGCGAGTTCCGGTCCGACGCCGGCGTAGTCCAGGCCAGCCGACACGGAGTGTGACTCCATGATCTGGCCGTCCGAGTCCTGCAGGAGTTTGGTGCGCGCGCCGTGGAGGACGCCCTCGTCGCCGGTCGACAGCGACGCCGAGTTGGGCGCGACGCCCTCCGCCTCGTCGACCTGGAGGGACGATCCGCCGGCCTCGACGGCGTACAGCTCGACGTCTTCGTCGTCGACGAAGTGGGCGAACGTGCCCATGGTGTTGGACCCGCCGCCGGCACACGCGAGAACGGCATCGGGGAGTCGCCCCGTGACGGACAACGTCTCGATTTCCTTGCTCGCACGCATCAACTCCTCGTACTTGTTCCCGTCACCGATCACGACGAACTCGGACACGTCTGACAACTGGGCGATCTCACGTATCGCCTCGATGTCTAACTTCGGATGGAGCGTTCCGAGGAAGACGACTCTTCCACCGACTGGTTTTACCTGCCGATACGGTTCGATTCGAGCCTCGAAATAG
>CAZIVN010000327.1:0-2185 GCA_964542685.1 uncultured Halobacteriales archaeon | reverse complement strand
TCGCGGTCCGCTCGCCCACGTCGACCGTGAGCAGTGGTCCCCGTACGTGTCTCATACCCCAACCGACGGCAGGATCCCACAAAGGCCTGCTGTTCGCGGCACCGCGACGCCGACGGTCCGGCCGCCCCGTTGCACCGACCGGCAGGCCTTTGCATCACAGTCCCGGACCCCACGACGATGGAGCCGCTGCCGTCCGTCCCGACGCTCGCGGCGTTCACCGCCGCGGCCGTCGCTCTGATCCTCGCGCCCGGTCCGGACACCGCGTTCGTCCTGGCGCGGTCCGTCGGCGGCGGTCGCCCCGCCGGCGTTCGCGCCGCGCTCGGCGTCTCGACGGGCGTGCTCGTCCACACCGTCGCCGCGGTGGCCGGGCTCTCGGTCCTGTTCAGGGTCTCGACGGTGGCCTACGACCTGGTCCGACTCGTCGGCGCCGCGTACCTCCTGTACCTCGGCGTCCGGACGCTCCGGGGCACCGGCACCCTGTCCGGGGCGTCCACGGGCGGCGGGAGTTTCAGACAGGGCCTGGTGACGAACGTCCTGAACCCGAAGGTCGCGCTGTTCTTCCTCGCCTTCCTCCCGCAGTTCGGGCGCGGCCTCGCCCTGCTTCCGCTCGGCGCTCTGTACGCCGTCCTGACGGCCGTCTACCTCGGCGTTCTCGGCGCGGCCTCCGGGACGGCCAGCGAGGCGTTCGACCGCCCGGGCGTCCGGACCTGGCTCCGGCGCGGGTCCGGTGGAACGCTGATCGCACTGGGGTGTTCCGTCGCGCTCGGCGACCGCCTGCCGATCTGAGGGCACGCTTCGCGGCCGGGCCACCGGACGCCGGGCAGCTGGGGCACCGGACTCCGGGGGGCGAGGAGGCGGTCCGAAGAACAACGGCTATAGGGCTCGCCGACGGTCCCTCGACCGATGGGGTTGCCACACCGGAGTGTCCTCCTCTACTACGCCTACAAGGCCACGAAGGCCTCGGAGTTCTACCGCCCGGTGATGTACCTCTACTTCCTCTCGCAGGGGCTGTCGTTCACCCAGATCGCGGTTCTGGAGGCGCTGTACAACGTCACGACGGTGGTCGGCGAGATCCCGACGGGCTACGTCGGCGACCGCGTCGGCCGGCGGGACAGCCTCCTGATCGGGACCGCGGTCATCACGGTCACGCTCGTCGCCATCGCTGGCGTGCGCGAACTACCCGACGACCTCGCCTTCCCCGCACTCTGTCTCCTGTTCGTCGCCTGGTCGTCGGGGTACAACTTCCGGTCGGGCAGCGAGGACGCCTGGCTGTACGACACCCTGACCGCTCGCGTCTCCGAAGACCGGTTCACGCACGTCCGCGGACGCGGCGAGTCCGTCGCGCTGGCCGTCGGCGTCGTCGGGTCGCTGGTCGGCGGCGCACTGGGCGGTGTCGCGCTCGCAGCGCCGTTCCTCGTCGCCGCCGGCGTGACGGGTCTCGGGTTGTTCGCGCTGGCGGCCATGCCGGAACCCGAGCGTAGCGGTGGCGACGACGACGGCGAGGGTCCGCTCGACCCGCGCGAAGCGCTCTCGATCGTCCGTTCGGTCCTCGCACGCGAGCGGGTGCGGGCGTTCGTCCTCTACTACTTCGTGCTGTTTTCGGCGGTGTCTTACCTCGTGTTCATCTTCCTCCAGCCGACGCTGGAGACGGTCCTGACCGACGTCGGCCTCTCGGACGGCCGCGTCGAGGCGGCACTCGGCGTCTACTACGCCGCGATCAGTCTCGTCTCGGCGGGGCTGAGTTACTACGCCGGGGCCATCGAGGAGCGACTCGGGATCCGGGCCTGGTTCCTCGCCGTCCCGCTGTTGGCTGGCGTCGGCCTGGCCGGCATCGCGGCGTTGCCACTGGTCGCGATTCCGGTACTGCTCCTGGTCCGGGCCGTCGCGGAGACGACGAAGTCCCTGGCGAGCAAGTACGTCAACGACCGTATCGAGTCGACCGGTCGGGCGACGGTGTTGTCGGCGATGGCGATGGTCAGCGGCCTCGCGGTGATTCCGTTTCAGTTCGCCGGCGGCGGCCTCTCGGATTACACGTCGCCCGGCCTGGCGCTGGCGGCCGCCGGCGGGGTCCTGCTAGTCGGGAGCATCGCGGTGCTCGCCTGGGAGTCGCCGTTCGCGGGCGAGGACGCGACGGCGACGCCGGCGGACTGATACGGTTTAGTTTCATCAATTACCGGTGAGCACC
>CAZIVN010000326.1:1918-2217 GCA_964542685.1 uncultured Halobacteriales archaeon | reverse complement strand
TCGCACGGTGGATCGAGGAGAACGCGATGCAGAACCCACTGTACGCGACGTTCGAGGCGATCTGCGAGATCTTCGCCGAGCACGACGTCACGTTCAGCCTCGGCGACGGCCTGCGGCCCGGCTGTCTCGCCGACGCGGGCGACGAGGCCCAGTTCGCCGAACTGGAGACCCTGGGCGACCTCACCCGCACTGCCTGGGACCACGGCGTCCAGGTGATGGTCGAGGGGCCGGGCCACGTCCCCCTGGACGAGGTGGCGGCCAACGTCGAGACGTACCTCCGCCGATTCGAACACGAGGGG
>CAZIVN010000326.1:0-1869 GCA_964542685.1 uncultured Halobacteriales archaeon | reverse complement strand
CTGTGACGGCGCCCCGTTCTACCTGCTCGGCCCCCTCGTGACCGACGTCGCACCGGGCTACGACCACATCACGAGCGCCATCGGCGCCGCGGAGGCCGCCCGGGCCGGCGCGGCGATGCTGTGTTACGTCACGCCGAAGGAACACCTCGGCCTGCCCGACGAGGAAGACGTGCGGGACGGACTGGCGGCCTACCGCATCGCCGCCCACGCCGGCGACGTCGCGAACGAGCGCCCGGGCGCCCGCGACTGGGACGACGCCCTCTCGGAGGCACGGTACGCCTTCGACTGGCGCCGGCAGTTCGACCTGGCGCTGGACCCCGAACGCGCCCGGGACTACCACGACCAGACGCTCCCCGGGGACAACTACAAGGAGGCCCGATTTTGCTCGATGTGCGGCGCCGAGTTCTGCTCGATGCGGATCGACCAGGACGCGAGAGCTGTGGACGGCGAGATGGACGCCATCGACGACGAAACCGACCTGGAGTCCTCCGACGCCGCGGCGGTGAACCTGCCACCGGTCGGTACCCACGACACGGGCGACCTCCCGGAGTTCCCGGACTCGGCGACGGTCGGAGCCGACGGCGGCGAGGGGGGAACCGCGGACGACTGACCGCGACCTACTCGCCCTCGGCCGGCAACGATTCTCCGTACACCCGCTCGGCGAACAGCAACGCGACCAGGCCGGCGATGATCAGTGTGTACGACCCGGCAGCAGCCAGGGCGTCGAGCGTGGTCTCGTACTCACCGGTCCGGAAGATGATCGCCTTCCGGACCATGGCGATGACGCCGGTGTAGATGACCAGTCGGACGATGCGACGGGTGTCGTTCTCCCGGACGTACGCGAGGACGGTCTGGTACACCTCGACGATGATCAACAGGAGGAGCCCGGTGTCGATGAAGCCGATGACGACCAGCGGATCCGTAATCTCGCCGCTCCGGACGGACTGGACGATCTGCAGTCCGAGGTCGAGCACGCCGATCGCGAACAGGATCGCGAACACCGTCGCTGCGCCGACCTCCACTCCGTGGACGAACCGGTCGGTGAGCTCCGAGACCCTGTCGATCAGCGGGTTCTGTGTCTCACCGACTGCTTCGGGATCGGGGTCGGACGCCGTGTCTGTGACGGTCTCGTCAGACACGGTTCGGAACTCGGTTGGACGGGTCGGATCGCGAACGTCGCTCCGGGCTTATCTGCGAAGTCTTCCTGACGACCACGACGATTGTTTTAGGCTGGAACGGCTAAAACGTGAACCCTAACGAGGGAGCCACCACCATCCACAGCCCTTTTTCCGAGGGCGCTCGCAGTCCCCTGCGTGTACGCTGCTGGTCACTACGGCGTGAGTCTGCTCGCGTACGCTCCGGTGGGAGCGGCCCTCGTCGGCGTCGGCAGGGGAGACCTCGCCTTCGTCGGAGGCGTCGTCGTCCTGTGGCTGGCGACGCTCCCCGACGTCGACCACCGCCTGCCGTTCGTGGAACACCGCACGGTCACGCACACCGTTCCGTTCGCCCTCCTCGTCGGCGCCGCGACCGGTGCCGTCGCCTACGGCGGCGCGGCGGCACTGCCCGACCTGTTCGGGTCGGCCGAAACCGCCGGTGCCTTCGGCGCGTTCCTCGGGGCCTACGGGGTCCTCGCACACTTGCTGGGTGACGTCGTGACGCCCTCGGGGGTTCCGCTGCTCTGGCCGCTCTCGAGTCGGTCGTACACCCTCTCGCTGTGGACGGCGAAGAACCGCGTCGCCAACTACGGGCTACTGGCGCTCGGCGTGTTCGTCACCGCGGCGACGGTCCTGGGACTGGGCCTGCTCTGATACGGTTCAGTTCCATCTATTACCGGTGCTCACCGGTCCCGTACGGGTTATCACCGGTAAA
>CAZIVN010000325.1:0-2245 GCA_964542685.1 uncultured Halobacteriales archaeon | reverse complement strand
CAGTCCTCGCGGCGGACGGGCGACCGTCGACTCGCCCTGAAGTCGGGAACTGTGAGGCCGAACGGGACCTTCGACCCCTACCCGTCCGGGTTCGAGGCGGAGACCACCGACAAGTCGATACCGTAGGCGGCGGAATCGACAGTCGATATCTCGGCCAGTGTACTTCGGATGCCACTGGAGACATACCATGACAGAACCACGAGTTCGCAGAGCGACCGCCGCCGACGCCGACCGCCTCGCCGCCGTCTACCGGAGCGCCTACGCCGAGAACCGTCGCCTGGGGTTCCCGGCCAAGGCCGAACACGCGACGGCGGCGGACGTCGCCGAGTGGATAGAGAGCGGGCGGGTGTACGTCGCCACGGTCGACGGGACCGTCGTCGTCGGCGTGCGACTCGAAGCGACCGGCGAGGACCGCGTCAAACTCAGTCGGCTGGCGGTCCACGAGGACTGGAAGGGCGCGGGAATCGGGAGCGTCCTTCTGGACCACGCGGAGGCGGCGGTCCGGGAGTCGGGGTACGGGACGGTGTGGCTGACGACGCCGCCGGACCACCCCTTCCTCCCCGAGTTCTACCGCTCGTGGGGCTACGAGGTGACCGGGGAGTACCCGCTGGAGTACCGCGAGTACGACGAGGTGGTGATGGAGAAGTTCCTGGGGTCGCCCTCGGACGACCGCTCGTAGCGCCGCCACGGTGCCTGCCGACCATTTATACCGCTCCTCGCCGCGTATTGGATCGACCACCATCCATGGCCGTAGACCGCGAGGAACTCCGCCGGGGACTCCGCGAGACGCGGCGGTACCTGCTCTCCCACCACGAGCCCGCGGAGTACTACCGGTGTTATCGCGTCGGCGTCCGCGGCCGCGAGGCGCGCCTCTGTGCGCGGTGTACCGGCGTCTATCCCGGCATCGTTCTGGGCCTGGTGACGTTACTGCTCACGACCTACGATCCCCGCCACCTCGCTCTCGTCGTGGTGCTCCCCGTCCCGGCGCTCGTGGACTGGGCGGCCACGTCGTTCGGGGGTCGTCGCGGCTCGAACGCGGTGCGGACGGCGACCGGCGGACTACTGGGGTACGGGTACGGCCTGGGACTGGGCTACCTGTTTGGCGCGGGCGAGGTGTGGCTCCTGGGCGTCGGACTGGGGTACGCCGTCGTCGCTGGCGTCCTGTCCTACCGGTACCACGTCCCCAACGGTTAAGCGGCGCGGGCGTGCCCTTCCAGGGGGAATGAGATACTGCATCAACTGCGGGGCACAGCTCAGGGACGACGCGGAGCTGTGTGGGACGTGCGGGGTCAACCAGACCGTGGTCCCGGAGGGTGGGCACGGGCAGCGCGGGGCAAACGAGAAGTACTGCGTCGAGTGTGGCGTCCTGATCAACCGGCGGGCCGAGATCTGCCCGGAGTGTGGCGTCCGCCAGACGTCGCCCGGTGGCGCCGGGGACATGGACTCGGACCAGATGGCGGCGGCGCTGCTCGCCATCTTCGTGGGCGGCATCGGCGTCCACAAGTTCTACCAGGGCCGGACCAAGCTGGGCGTGATCTACCTCTGTTTCAGCTGGACGCTCATTCCCGCGCTCATCGCGTTCGTCGAGGGCATCCTGATGCTGGTCGCCGACGAGGAGGAGTACCAGCGCAAGTACGCGGACGGTAGCGTCCTGGGAATGTGAGGCGCTCGGAGAGCAGGCACACGACTTACGATCCCGTCACTCCTACCCCCGACCATGACCGCAATCGGGTTCCTGTCGGTCGCACCGGTCACCGAGGACAGCATGGCGGACGAGGTCGCCAAGGCGGTGGCGGCCCTCGACGACTTCGGCGTGGCCTACGAGACGACCCCGATGGGGACGACGATCGAGGCGTCGGACGCCGCGGAACTGTTCGCCGCGGCCCAGGCCGCCCACGAGGCCGTCGAGGGGGACCGCGTCTCGACGTTCCTCAAGATAGACGACAAGCGCACGCGGGAGGTCGCGGCCGAGGACAAGGTCGCGGCCGTAGCGGACGAACTGGGGCGAGCGGCCACCTCCGAGCGCGAGGACGAGGAGTGAGGTCGCCCGTGGTAGTGGGGGACGGACGCCAGCCCCCGCAATTCATTTCAGTCCGCCCTACGGAGAGTAGTGTGGGAACAGATGGCAATCGCCGGGGGACGCGACGGGAACCCCGGTAGCAAAAGACATATCGGGTATCCACCCCGACTCCAATCCATCCCCGTCTGCCTACAACTATGAACGAAGTTCAACTGGAGGTCGCGA
>CAZIVN010000324.1:0-2254 GCA_964542685.1 uncultured Halobacteriales archaeon | reverse complement strand
GCGGGTCGTCTCGTAGCGGTCGACCCGGAGGTCGCTCTCGCCGTCGAGGTCCGCGGCGACGGCGTCGAATCGGTCGGCCAGCGTCGCCGTCGCGTCCTCGCGGGTGGCCCACCCGTCGCGACGGTCGTCCGGAATCGTCCGGACGCGCTCGACGGTCAGTCTGTACCCCTCGGCGGTCTCTGCGAGCGTGACCGACGCGTTGCCGTCGACCGCCTCGGCGACCGCCGTCCCGTCCTCGGCGACGACCTCGCTCTCGTAGGCGTACTCGTCGGGGCCAACCGAGACGTCCCCCGTCGTCGACACCGTGCCCCCGGGCGGGTCGTCGGCGTCGAGCGTCGCGGCCAGCGAGAGGTTCGCCCGGGACCGGTCGTCGCTCTGTTCCGCCGCCGACGAGAACTCCATGGTCCGCAGGTCGCCGACGTCCTCGCCGGCCAGGGACGTCTCGGTGAGGAGTCGGGCCGGCGTCAGGGTGGCGTCGACGCCGCCCGCCAGCTGGTCGTCGACGCCGCCGTCGTCGACGAGGAGGAGTCGCAGTGCCTCCTCGCTGACGGTGAGTCCGGTGGTCGCGGTCGTCGTCGCGTCGGGCACCGACGCCCGGTACTCGAGGATGCCGTCGCCGTCCTCGGTGACGTAGACGACGTCCGCGGGGCGCGGGTCGTCGGCGGTCGCCCGGGCGTCGACGTCGGGCGAGGCGGCGCCGACGACGCCGACGGCGAGCGTCGCCGCGAGGACGTTCGCCACGAGGGCGACCGCGAGGAGACGCTGGAGGGCCCGCTGCATGCTCACTCGTCGGAGAGGCCCCGGTGTAAGCCTTTCCGCTCGATACCGAGACACCGACGGGTGGTCGGTCGTCGTGACCCCGAGGAATCGGGGCGGCTCAGGAGCCGTCGTCGCGCTGCTGTTCGGCGGCCTCCGAGAGCCGTTGTATCTCGCGTTCGGCCTCGTACCGGCCGTTGTACGCGGGGTCGAGGTAGGTCTTCCCGGACCCCTCGATGCGCTCTTCGGGGTCCTCGACGGACCACCACTCGCGGAGCCGCTGGAGGGCACGGCGGAGCATACCCGATCGTACGTGTCGGCGAAACAAAAAGGACGGGGACCGATCAGTCGTCGAGGGCGGCGTAGAGCCGGACGAGTCCGCACTCGGGGCAGACGTAGGCCGCGGCGTCGTACCGCTGTTTCACGCCGAGTGTCCCGAGGATGCCGTCGCGGTCCTCCTCGGAGACGACCTGCGGCCGGTGGCCGCCGGCCTCGAGACGCATCCGTTCGGTGTCGACGCTACAGTCCGGACAGCGCGGCGGTGTGTACGACATCGGAGACCAGTTCGTCTCCGAAGTGTTCGTCCCCGAACCTAAACGTATCGGCGCGCCGACGGGCAGGGGCGCTCACGCCGTACTGGTTCGTATCACCCGCCGTCGCGAATCGTCCCCAGGACCTCGTCCCAGTGCTCGTAGTGGAGCAGGTGGCCCTCGTCGGAGTACAGGTGCAGCGTCGCGGACGGCACCTGGTCGGCGACGTACCGCGCCATTCCTTCGGGGACGAACGTGTCGTGGCCGCCCTGGAACACGTCGATGTGGACCGGAATCTCTTCGAGGTCGAACCCCCACGGACGGACGTGGATCCGGTTGTCGGTCAGCGGTGCCGTCGACCCCTGCCGGACGGCTTCCGGGAAGTTCTGGCAGACGACCGCGCGCACCTCGGGCCGGCGCAGGATTCGTCTGTCCGGCGGGGCGGCGCTGTCTGCCCAGACGTCGACGAAGCCGTCCGGATCCGACCTGATCTTGCGGATGCGGTACCAGAGGAACGGTTTGAGGAGGATCGGGACTTTCGCGAGTGTGAACCCGAGTCGCGTCTTCCACTCCATGCCGTCCGTGGCGTCCGGGACGTCCAGCGGTCCGAGGCCACCGATCACGCCGACGCCCGTGATTCGGTCGGAGAGGCGGGCCGCAGCGGCGAGCGTGTACGGGCCACCGCCGGAGCCACCCGCCACGGCGAACCGGTCGAAGCCGAGCGCGTCCGCCACCTCGCGGACGTCCGCCGGCCAGTCCAGCAGTTCGCGGGCCGGGTCCTGGGTCGACAGGCCGAACCCCGGGCGCTCCAGGGTGACCTGCCGGACCCCGTGGTCGTGGAGGATCGAGGTGTCCGGCACCCGCGTGTACCGCGACCCGGGCGTCCCGTGGAAAAAGAGGAGCGGCTGCCCGTCCTCCGGGCCGTAGGCCGCGTACCCGATCTGCCGGCCGTCCGAGAGGTCCACCGT
>CAZIVN010000323.1:0-2275 GCA_964542685.1 uncultured Halobacteriales archaeon | reverse complement strand
TTCAGCCACTCGTCCAGCAGGTCCCTGATCGCCGCCTCGCGACTGTCGCGGTGGTCCCGGAACGCCTTCTCCTCGATGGCAGCGAGGGTCTCATCGTCGAACTCTATCGTCACCGACTCCATGTCGAGTACCGTCTCCTCCATAGCGTGGTAGGGGGACGGGAAGCCACATATAGCTCAGTCAGACGGCCGTCAGACTCGCCGGACGGCGCCGCGGGGCTCGCGCGAGCGGCCGCCGCTCAGACGTCGTCCCGCGGCCGCTCGCTCGCCAGGGGCACCCAAAGGTCATCACCGGCCCGCCGGTAGGTCGTTCCGAACCCCTCGGATCGGTCCCGGAGCGTCCGCCGCAGCCACGCTGCGGGCCCCTCGCGAGCACGGTGGACCGACGAATCCCTGATCTCGACCGGGACGATCCTGACGCCGGCGAACTCGCCGTCTTCCAGGACCAGTTCGAACAGCGCGGAGCGGTCGTTCCGGAGCGTCTCCTTGACCACGTAGTCGTCGATGATGTCCCCCGTGTCGTACAGGATCGGACGGCCGCGGTACGTCTCGACGCCCTGGACGACGTGGGCGCTGTGGCCGTGGACGACGTCGACGCCGCGGTCGATCAGCCACCGCGCGAGGCGCCGGCGACTCCCGGACGGTCGCTCCCGCCAGTTGGGGCCCCAGTGGAGCGACGCCACGACGAGGTCCGGGTCACGGGCCCTGGCTCGCGAGAGGACCGTACAGAGGAACTCCCGCGTCGCCGGCAGTTCGGGTGAGAGCGGCGTGTACGCGACGCCCGGGCTGCTACCGGCGGCGACGTCCAGCGGTGCCTGGTCGGTCACGGAGACGACGGCGACGTCCAGTCCGCCACAGGGCACGACGGTGGGCGTCGTCGCGGCGTCCAGGTCCGGGCCGGCACCGGCCTGCGCGATGCCCGCCGCGTCAAGGCGCGACAGGGAGTCACGCAGTGCGGCCGGGCCGAAGTCCAGCTGGTGGTTGTTCGCCAGGGCAACGGCGTCGACGCCCGCCCGTTCCAGCGCCGGAATCGCGAACTCCGGGGCGGCCCGGAACGTGTAGGTCCGTGCCGGGTCCGGGCGACCGCGGTCCGATATCGTACACTCCAGGTTGCAGACGAGCCCGTCCAGCGATCCGAGGCGGTCCAGCAGGGACCCCCAGACGCCGGCGGGTGGCCCCGCTCGCCACCGCGCGGTGACGCTCCGCCCGAGCATCGCGTCACCCGCGAGCCCGATTCTGGCCCGCGCAGCGGTCGCGAGAGCGTCAGGGCCGCCGTTCGCACAGGTCCCGACACAGCCGGCAGTCCCGGCGGCGAGCGCTGTCACGAACGCCCGTCTCGTCGGCGACATCGCGTCGACAGTGGGGAGGTGCGTCAGCGTCTTGAACCCCCCGGGAACCGCCGGTCGCGCAACGGTTATCCGCGGCCTTCCCTTACGGCAGGTCATGAATCAGCTTCTAAACGGCGAGTGGCGGACGGACGCGTACGAGTCGACGGACGAGTCCGGCGCCTTCGACCGCGGGGAGACGACGTTCCGAAACTGGCCCGTCGGGTCGGAGATCCCGGCGCACGTCGACGCAGACGTCGACGACCGGTTCGAACCCGAACCCGGCCGGTACCACCTGTACGTCTGCTACGCCTGTCCGTGGGCCCACCGCGCGCTGACCGTCCGGAAACTGCTCGGTCTCGAGGACGTCATCGACGTCTCCGTCGTGGACCCGTTCCGTGCAGAGGACGGCTGGCAGTTCACCCCCGACAAGGAGGGGTGTACCCGAGACAAGGTCCACGACGTCGACTACCTGCGGGAACTGTACGTCCACGCGGACCCCGACGCGACCTGTCGGGTGACCGTCCCCGTCCTCTGGGACACGCAGGAAGACACCATCGTCAACAACGAGTCCAGGGAGATAATCCGCATCCTGGACACCGCCTTCGCCGACCTCGGCAACGGCCGCAGTCTGTTGCCCGACGACGAGGCGGGCGTCCGCGAGGTGGACGACATCATCACGGACATCTACGAACCGATCAACAACGGCGTCTACCGCGCCGGGTTCGCGAAATCCCAGGAAGCCTACGACGAGGCCATCGACGACCTGTTCTCGGCGCTCGATCACTGGGACGAGGTCCTGGCCGACCAGCGGTTCCTGGCCGGCGATCGGTTGACCGAGGCCGACGTCTGCATGTTCACGACGCTGGTCCGGTTCGACCAGGTGTACCACACGCACTTCATGTGCAACGTCAAGCACGTCCACGAGTACGACAACCTCTGGCCGTACCT
>CAZIVN010000322.1:0-2288 GCA_964542685.1 uncultured Halobacteriales archaeon | reverse complement strand
GGCGATCACCGGTAATGAACGAAACTAAACCGTATGAGGGGTCCGGCCGTCGCCGGAGTCGAGGGCCACCTTTTATACGGAAAGAACCTGAACGTCGGACCGGTGTGTCAGTACGTGTCACTCGGGTTCGGATGGGCCGGGTGACCGACACGCCGGCGGTGCCCCCGCACGGGGAGCACGACGCGTGAGGCGGTCGACGGGGTCGGTGTACTGTCGGCAGCGAGGTGAACTCGCTCGCGCCGCGAGGGAGTTCGAGTAGCTGGTCGACGGTATCAGATTCCGAAGGTCGCCCGCAACATGTCGCGGGTACCTGGCCCGAGTCCGACCGCCAGCACCGCCACGAGCAGCAACATCGTGAAGCGCTCGCTCTCCTCCTGGAACACCGACTCGTCGAAGATCCAGATGACCAGCACCGCCGCGACCAGTTTCAACAGCAGGAACGGCCAGGCGTCGCCGGTGACGTTCGTGACGGACGCCGGGAGCACCGCGGCGGTCGTGTTCACGACGAACTCGTTCGCCGGGTGTTTGGGGATCAGGTCCGACCCGAGCCCCAGTTCCTCGGCCCAGTCCAGTCCGATCACGTTCGCCGCCCCGTCGACTGCCTGCCCCAAGATGACGAGCAGTCCGATCTTCCCGGTCCCCTGGTTGAGGTCCGGCGCGTACTCGCCGATGGCCCACCAGACCGCCCCCGTCGAGGCTAGCGCGACGGTCGCGGTGACGAGCAGGATTGCGGGGTGAAAGTCGACGTAGGACTTCGTCGCCGAGAGGTAGACGAGGTACGCGAGCGTCGCGGCCAGGGCGACGGTCCCTACGGCCGCGAACGGGTACTCGTAGCCACGGTCGACCCACTCGTGCTCCAGGTACTTCGCGAGGACGATGCCGAACACCGCGACGGCGAAGACGGTGAAGTAGATGACCGGACTGATGAACAGCGAGTTCAGCGGGTAGCCGATGGTCTCCGCTCCGACGCGCCGTCCGGCGTCGGCGGCGTCCTCGACGACCCGGAGCGCGCCACCGAAGAACATGAACGGCAGGAGGGCGAAGTAGCCGGCCCGGTAGCGCGTGATGCGCAACCGCTGGACCAGAATCGCGACGCCGACCAGCATCAACAGCAGGATGACGGCGTACCCGATCTCGGAGACGATGGTGTACCCCGGTTCGGCGACCGGACCGACCGTCGAGACCGTCGACGGGTCACAGGTTCCGCCTTCGACCTGCTTGCCGCCACACCACTCCACGGCGTCCCAGCCGTGGGCGTCGGCGTACACCGGCCCCCAGAAGTACTGCCAGACGAACCCGACGTAGACGGTCCTCGAGAACAGGATCGATCCGAACACGAGCGCGGCAGCGAGCGTTCCCACGACGCCGCCCCACAGTCGGTCCAGGCCACCGGCCCGGTCGATAACCGCCCGGAGGAGGTCGTCGTCGTCCTCCGGAGGCGCGGCGTCGGCCGGGACACTCTCCTCGTCCGGGGTCGCGGCGTCGGCCGGCGCGCCCTCCCCGTCGGCGGCGACGTCCTCGTCGGCGGTGACGGACGCACCGTCCTCGGAGCCGTCGCCGGCCGGCGTCTCGTTCGACTCGTCGTCCATGTTACGAGAGCGGGGCCGGGGCGGTTTTGACGCTTCCGGTCTCGTGTGGCGCCGTCGCACACGCCCGCGGCCGGGGCGTCGCGACGGACGGTCGGGCCAGGTCAGTGCTCGACCGCGTCCGCGAACAGGGCCCGGACGACGAGTGCCTCGACGACGGCCCGGTCGGAGTGGTCCGCCGGGGCCGCGATGACGTCCTCGCTCTCCGCTCGCATCCGGCGCTCCGTCGGGCCGTGGTCGGGTTCCTCGCGGACGTCGTTCAGCAGTGCCTCGAAGTCCTCCCGCAGGTCGAAGTCGGCGCGAGCGGCGTTACACCGCGACAGCGGACTCATGCCCGTCTCCAGGGTCAACTCGCGGACCGTCTCCCAGCAGTTCGCACAGAAGTGGATCGACACCTCTCCCTCGATGTCCCGCCAGGCGATGGGGTCGCCGTGTTTCATCTCGGGGACCGCACGTGGCGGGAGGTCGATCCGGGTTTCGGTGTCGGGGTCGTCGCACAGACAGCACGGCTGTCCCGTCTTCCCGGTGTACATGATCGACGCTCCGGACTGGGTGGGGAAATACCCCTCGGCGACGCCCGGAACTGTCGGGGACCGGCGTCAGCCGTCGTCGCGTGTGGCGTTCACTCGCCCTCGAACTCGGGGTCTCGGTCGCTCATGAACGCCGTGACGCCCTCCATGACGTCGTCGGTGTTCATCAGGT
>CAZIVN010000321.1:0-2291 GCA_964542685.1 uncultured Halobacteriales archaeon | reverse complement strand
CCTCGTACTCGTACTCGACGTCCTCGCCGGCCAGCGGGTGGTTGAAGTCGACGCGGGCGCGGCCGCCGATGATGGTCTCGACGTGGCCCTCCTCGCCGTCGATGGTGACGTGTGCGCCGGGGTACCGGTCGTCCTCGTCGATCTTGTCGGCGCTGACGGTGCGGACCTCCTCCTGGTCGTACTCGCCGAAGGCCTCGGCGGCGGAGACGGTGACGGCCCCCTCGTCGCCGACCTCGCTCCCGCGCAGGGCGTCCTCGACGCTCTCGAAGATGTGACCCTCGCCGACGACGATGGTCCGGGGTTTGAACTCCTGGCCCTGTTCGTCGACGCCCTCTTCCTCGGCGACGTCCTCGTCGGTCGTGTCGACGAGCGTCCCGTCCTCGACGGTGCGTGCGGTGTAGGCCAGTTTCACGAAGTCGCCGTCGGAGAGACCTCCGGCCTCCGACGTCGCCTCGGCTTCCTGCTCGGCCTCGTCGGCCGGTGCCTGGTCGTCCTCGGTGTCGGCCTCGGTCTCGACGGCTTCGGCCTCTTCCTCGGTCATACCCTGAAGGAGTGCCGTTCCGCATTTAAGCAGTGTGATTCGCACTTTCCCGCGGCCACGGGGAGAGGAGAGACGGGGGTCTTTTGCCGGTCCCGTTCCTTTCGGCGGTCATGTACGAGGTCGAACTGAAGGTTCGGGCCGACCACGGCAGGGTTCGCGAGGCACTGGCGGACCTCGGTACCTCGCAGGTCGACGCCGTCGAACAGGTCGACACCTACTACGACCACCCCGGGCGCGACTTCGCGGCGACCGACGAGGCGCTTCGCCTGCGCCGTGTTCGGCCCCTCGACGGTGACGGGGCGGAGGGAGGGGCCGCAGAGGGAGCCGCGGAGACGCGACTCACCTACAAGGGGCCGCTCGTCGACGAGACGACCAAGACTCGCGAGGAGTTCGAGACGGGCGTCGCGGACGGTTCGACGGCCGGAACCATCCTCGAGCGCCTCGACTTCACGCCCGCGGCGACCGTGCGAAAGCGGCGACGGCGGTTCGAACGCGGGGCCTACACCGTCACGCTCGACTCGGTGGACGAACTCGGGGAGTTCGTCGAGGTCGAACGCGAGGTGTCGGTCTCCGACGAGGGAGACGGCGCCGACTCCGCCGCGGTGGACCGCGCTCGCGACGAGGCCCGCGACCTCCTGCGAGCACTGGGACTCGATCCGGACGACGGCATCAGGACCTCGTACCTCGGGCTGCTCCTCGAGGGGCGGGCGGACTGACCTCCCGACATGGATAACTCCCGGTTATTTCTGACCGCTCTCCGCTATCCGCAAGTTATAGAACAGGTCGTACAGAAGGGGAGGGCAATGACCGAGCGGAACATCGCCATCGACGAGATGGACCGACGAGCAGTCGAGGATCAGCACGTCGAGATCGTTGAGCGAAAGGGGATCGGCCACCCGGACTCCATCTGTGACGGCGTCGCAGAGGCCGTCTCGGGGGCGCTCGCACAGGCGTACCTCGACCGCGTCGGGAAGGTACTCCACTACAACACCGACGAAACCCAGCTCGTGGCTGGCAACGCGGCGCCGGCGTTCGGCGGCGGCGAGGTCGTCGAACCGATCTACCTCCTCATCGTCGGCCGGGCGACCAAGCGGTACGAGGGGACGACCATCCCGACGGACACCATCGCGCTGGACGCCGCCCGCGAGTACCTGAACGACCACGTCCCGGGTCTGGAGTTCGGGACCGACGTCGTCGTCGACGTCAAACTCGGGGAGGGCAGTGGCGACCTGCGGCAGGTGTTCGGCGAGGACGGGGCGTCCGTGCCGGAGGCCAACGACACGAGTTTCGGCGTCGGCCACGCGCCCCTGTCGGAGACCGAACGCGTCGTCTACGAGGCGGCCGACCGCCTCAACACCGAGTTCGCGGCCCGGAACCCCGCCCTGGGCCCGGACGTGAAGATCATGGGCAAGCGCGAGGGCGACCACGTGGACGTGACCGTCGCCGCGGCCATCGTCGACGAACACGTGGCCGGCATCGACGACTACGTCGACACCGTCGAGGAGATCCGGGCCTTCGTCGGGGACGTCGCCCGCGAACACACCGACCGGGAGGTTTCGGTCCACGTCAACACTGCCGACGACGTCGACGAGGGGTCGATCTACCTGACGGTCACCGGCACGAGCGCCGAACAGGGCGACGACGGCTCCGTCGGCCGTGGCAACCGCGCGAACGGGCTGATCACCCCGAACCGGTCGATGTCGATGGAGGCGACCAGCGGCAAGAACCCCGTCAACCACATCGGGAAGAT
>CAZIVN010000320.1:0-2297 GCA_964542685.1 uncultured Halobacteriales archaeon | reverse complement strand
CTTCGTCGTGAAGGTGTTCGAGGGCCGGGACCTCGACGACCTCCGCGAGGACGTCGAGACGGAGTTCGAGTACGTCCGCACGGTCGTCCCGGACGCCTCGCGGGACAGTTCCTCGGAGGTGTACCTCGTCGGCAAGTCGCGGCTCACCGCGCCGGTCCGAGAAGGGGACCGCCTGGACGTCGCCATCGAGGACATCGGGAGCGAGGGCGACGGCGTCGCCCACGTCGAGGGATACACGCTGTTCGTCCCCGAGACGGAGGTGGGCGACGAACCGACGGTGGAGGTCACCGAGGTCAAAGCGCGGTTCGGGTTCGCCGAGGTCGTCGACTGATACCGGACCGTACGACCGCCACACTCACGACGGCCACCCCCGGAGCCGGTTCACTCCTCGATGCGGTCGTGGCGCGCGTCGATCTCGTCCAAGATGTCCAGCGTCTTCCGGATCGACGCTCGGATCGCTTCACTGCGGTTGACGAACTTCCCCTCCTCGCCGACGTGTCGGTCGAGGTCGTTCAGCAGTTCCTCGGGGACCTCGACGCTAATCTTGGGCATGTACCGTCGTACGACCGTGTGTCGTAAATATGGGCGGGACGCCGGCGAGCCACGACGGTGACCGCGGCGACGAGGCGGCGCCGTGAGCCCCCGCGGGCGAGCCACGGACGGCCCTCGCGGGCGCTCGTTCGGTGCCGTCGCCCCCCGGTTCTCCGAATCGACTCAGGACGAAATCTAGAGAGTCTCGTGGCGGAGTCCGGATCGACTCCAGTCCGTTCTTGAAAATCGCTTATGGGTCGGTCCGGAGTCGAACGGAGTGCAATGAGAGACGACACCGACGATAGACGAGGCGACGATCGATCGCTCCCGGTCTCGCGCCGGGGGGTCCTCCGTGGGGCCGCCGGTGCCGCCGGGGCGGCCGCGCTGGGCGGCCTGTCGACCACGACCGCTGCGAACGAGGGCGAGGAGACGCACCTGTTCAGAATTCGGGTCGAGAACGTCTCGGTGGCGACCGACCTCCCGACGCCGGTCTCGCCGGGAGCGTACGCCGTCCACGACCGCGGCGAACCGTTCTTCACCGGGTTCGAACCGGCCAGCGACGGCCTCGAACGCCTCGCCGAGGACGGGATGCCCGGCGACCTCGCGAGCGAGGCCGAGAGCCGGGGCGAGAGCGTCCGGGAGACCGGCGTCTTCGCGACCCGGGAGACGGTCGCGGACCCGAACGACCCGACCGGCGAGGTCCCGGGCGCACCGCCGGTGTTCCCGGGCGGTGCCTTCGAGTTCACCGTCGCGGCGGCCCCCGGCGAGTCCCTCTCGTTCGCGACGATGCTGGTGCAGTCGAACGACCTGTTCCTCTCGCCGGACGTCACGGGCATCTCGCTGTACGACGGCGGCGAACCGATCACGGGCGACGTGAGCGACCAGGTGTCGCTGTGGGAAGCCGGGACCGAAGTCGACCAGGAACCCGGCGCCGGGGACGACCAGGCGCCGCGTCAGGACGACGTCGATACCGGGGCGGACGAGAACGGGCTCGTCCTCCCGACAGCCGCCGCGTACACCGGCGGCGAGTACCCCGACGCCGACGACGTCCTCTCGGTCACGGTGGAACCGGTCGAGACCCAGTCGCTGCAGGTGCGCGTCGAGAACGTCGCCTCGACGGACACCTACGGCGGCGGCCCGACCGACGGCGCGGTGTGGATCACCCCCGGCGGCGTCGGGGTTCACCGCGGTCACAACCCAGTGTTCACCGAGGGCGAACCCGCGAGCGCCGGGCTGGAACTGCTCGCCGAGGCCGGGCCGCCGAGCGACCTCGTCCCCGAACTGGCCGAGGGCGACCGCGTCGACGACGTCACCGCCTACACGCCGGACGACACCCTCGCGGACCCCAACGACCCGACCGGCGAGGTGCCCGGCGCCCCACCCATCGCCCCAGGCGGCGCCTTCGAGTTCACCGTCGACGCCGCGCCGGGGCAGTACCTCTCCTTCGCGTCGATGTTCGTCCCCTCGAACGACCTGTTCCTCTCGCCGGACGCCGGCGGCGTGCCGCTGTTCGAGGACGGCGACCCGGTCGTCGCCGACCTGTCCGACCACGTCGACCTCTGGGACGCCGGCACCGAACCGAACGGGAAACCGGGCGAGGACCCGGACCAGGCGCCCGCCCAGGACGCCGCCGACCAGGGCGGAGACGAGGGCGGCGTCGTCCGGCACGTCGACGACGTCGACGACGGCTACTTCTATCCCGACACGAGCGACGCGCTCAGACTGACCGTCGCGCCGCCTGGCGAGGACCTGCCGAGTCGGGCGTT
>CAZIVN010000319.1:0-2304 GCA_964542685.1 uncultured Halobacteriales archaeon | reverse complement strand
TGTACCCGATGCGGCAGTTCGGCCAGGTGCTCAACAACTACCAGTACGCCTACGCGGCCGCCGAGCGCATCGTCGGCCTCCTGCGCCAGCCCGACACGGTCCCCGAGCCCGACCCCGACGACGCCGTCGCTATCGACTCCGTCGAGGGTGCTGTCACCTACGACGACGTCACGTTCGCCTACGACGGCGAGTCCAGCCCGACTATCCGCGACGTCTCGATGGACGTCGCGCCCGGCGAAACCGTGGGGCTCGTCGGACCGACCGGCGCCGGCAAGACGACGCTGTTGAAGCTGCTGATGCGACTGTACGACCCCCAGGAGGGCGCGGTCCGGCTGGACGGCGTCGACGTCAGGGACCTGCGACTGCGGGACCTGCGGTCGCACCTCGGGTACGTCTCACAGGAGCCGTTCCTGTTCGGCGGCACCGTCCGCGAGAACGTCGCCTACGGCGCGGCGGACGTCTCCGACGAGGCACTGCGGGCGGCGCTGGAACGGGCCGGCGCCTGGGAGTTCGTCCACGAACTGGACGACGGCGTCGAGACCGTCGTCGGCGAGCGCGGGGTGAAGCTGTCCGGCGGGCAGCGCCAGCGACTGGCCATCGCTCGCGCGGTCCTGGAGGATCCGGACATCCTGATCCTCGACGAGGCCACCAGTCACGTCGACAACGAGACGGAGGCGGTCGTCCAGCGCAACGTCGCCGACATGGTCACCGACCGCACCACCTTCGTCATCGCACACCGACTGTCGACGGTCCGGGACGCGGACCGGATCGTCGTCCTGGAGGACGGGGAGGTCGTCGAACAGGGCACCCACGAGTCGCTGCTGGACGCGGACGGGCTGTATGCGGGCCTCTGGCGCGTCCAGGTCGGCGAGGTCGAGGCGCTGCCGGACCGGTTCGTGAGCGAGAGTCTCGCCGACGACTGACCGCCCGGCGCCCACGGACCGATCCCGTCGAACCTCACGGTCCCAGCGCCGCGATGTCGGCACCGACGGTCGCGCGAGCGTCCGCCGGGTTGGGTTCGTGGTCGGCGAGGTGGGTCCACCCGTGTGTGTCCAGGGCGGAGAGGTGAGCGTCGATCGCCGTTCGGTACTGTGCTGCCGGCGTGGCGTTCCCGTCGTCGCCCCACACGTCGTCGATGACGGTTCTGGAGTCGATGCGGACCTCGAGGGCGTCCGCGTCGAACCGCCTGACGGCGGCGTCCAGAGCGAGCTGGAGAGCGGCGTACTCGGCGACGTTGTTGCCGGCGTGGGAACCGACCGGACGGCCGAGACGTGCCAGTGTCGCCTCCTCCGCGAGGAGGACGGCGCCGGCGCCGGCGGGACCCGGGTTGCCGCGCGAACTGCCGTCGACGTAGAGGACGAGATTCGAAGCAGTGGTGGCAGTGGGATCGGTGCGGGGCGGTTCGTTCGCGAGCACCTCGTCGAGTGCCGCCCGTCGCTCGTCGTCGGTCGTCTGGGGATCGAACAGGCCGCCGTACCCGGGCACGGCGGCGTCGATCGCCGCCACCGTCGGCTTGACCTCGTAGCCGTACAGCGCCAACGCCTCGTCGACACGGGCCGCAAGCGGCGAGAGCGTCTCCGACTGGAGGCGCTCGCCGCGCTCCGTCACCGAGGTCGCCTCCGTTCGTCCGTGACAGTCATCGTCCCGACGTCGCGGCCGGACGAACAAAAGCGGCGGGACCGCGACAGACCGACGTTCGCAGGTCCCCTTCCCGAGGCCGCCGCGACTCGACTTGCGGACGGAATGGTACGTTTCAGTTCCGACCACCCACGCCCCGGCCATATCGTATCAGTCCAACTACTGTACGAGTTTTATCGTGTGGAACTACTGCCGCAAACAACCGATTTTTAGGCAGTTGAACGCCTGAGCTGATAGCTGATGCAATGACTCTCAGGAGACCAGGGGCGTCAGGGGCGCACCACAGGACCGAGCGTGGAGGAAACTGAACGATGAACGAGGAGCAGTTCACGGAGCGTGTCAACGCCGTCGAACCGGCCGCGCCGTTCGTGATTACGGATCTCGTCTCGAAACTCCAGGAGCAGGGGCGGGACATCATCGATCTGAGTGTCGGACAGCCGGACTTCGAGACGCCGCCGGACATCCTCGAGGCCACGAAGGACGCTCTCGACGAGGGACACACCACATACACGCCATCGAACGGCATCCCGAAGCTCCGAAAGGCGGCGGCCTCGTACCTGAACGACCGCCACGGGCTCGACTACGCCCCGGAGAACATCATGGCGACGCCGGGCGGGAAGATGGCCCTCTACGAGAGCGTCCAGGCGCTCGTCGACGAGGGCGACG
>CAZIVN010000318.1:0-2306 GCA_964542685.1 uncultured Halobacteriales archaeon | reverse complement strand
GAACGGGAGGACGCCAGAGAACTCCTGGCGCTCATCGACAGGGCGACGCTGTAGCCCGGCTCATACGGATAGGATGAAACGAAACCGTATCAGAACAGGACCGTCCCGTGGTGGCGGTCGCGCTCGGTCCGTCGCTTCGTCTCGAAGGCGGCGAGACGGCGGGTGAGTTGCTCCCGGAGGTCGCCCGCCGGCAGCAGTTCGTCGACCTGCATCTTCGCGGCCTGCTTCCGGACGTCGATCCGGCGGTCGTACTCCTCCCGCATCGACGCGACGAACGCCTCGCGGTCCTCGGAGTCCATGTCCTCGAGTTGGTCGGCGAACAGCGCGTGGGTCGCGGCTTTCGGTCCCATCACGGCGATCTCGGCGCTGGGGAGCGCGAGCGTCGCGTCGGCGCCGAAGGCGGGCCCGCACATCGCGTAGATGCCGGCGCCGTAGGCCTTCCGGGTGATCACGCAGAACTTCGGCACCTGGGCGTTGCTGGTGGCGTAGATGAATTTTCTACCTTTTTGGAGGACGCCCTCGCGTTCGACCTGTGAGCCGACCATGAACCCGGGCGTGTCACAGAGGTAGACCAGCGGAATCCCGAAGGCGTCGCAGGTCCAGACGAACCCCGCCCCCTTCTCGGCGGAGTCGGGGAAGATCGCCCCGGAGTTGTGGGCGGGCTGGTTGGCGACGATTCCGACGGGCCGGCCGTCGATGCGGGCGAACCCCGTGACGAGTTCGGGCGCGAACCGCGGTTTCAGTTCGAACCAGGAGTCGCCGTCGACGACCGCGTCGACGACGTCGTGGACGTCGTAGGCCTCGTTGGGGTCCTCGGGGATGGTGGCGTCCAGGCCCGTCGGATTGCGCTCGGGCGCCTGCGACGGCCGCGTCGGGAGGTCCGCGGCGTAGTGCTGGGGCAGGTAGCCGAGCAGGTCCCGGACCGTCTCGGCGGCCGCCGCCTCGTCGTCGACGACGAGGTCCGCGCTGCCGGACTCTGTGGTGTGGACCTCCGGCCCGCCCAGTTCCCCCATGTCGACCTGCTCGCCGGTGACCGCCTCGACGATGCGAGGACTGGCGATGGCCATCCCGGACATCTCCTCGACCATGATCAGGTAGTCACAGAACACCGGCGTGTAGGCCGACCCGGCGATGTCGGGGCCGTACAGGACGCCGATCTGTGGGACCTGCCCGGACTGGATACACTGGTTGTAGAACATCCGACCGCCGCGGTACCGGTCCATGTGCGTGTCGCCGGGTTCGCGCTCGTCGAGATTGAGGCGGGCGCCCGTCGAGTCGATCAGCCGGAGGATCGGTGCGCCGACCTCCGCGGCCCGTTCGGCGATCCGAATCTCCTTCTCGACGCCCATCTCCCCCAGCGACCCGGCCTTGACGGTGTAGTCGTTGGCCGCGAAGAAGACGGTCCGGCCCCGAATCTCGCCGACGCCGGTGATCATTCCGTCCGCGGGCAGTTCGTCGTCGTCCGCGCGGGCGAACGTGCCGTCCTCGTAGGCGATGTCGTCGAAGATGCGGTCCAGGCGGTCCCGGACGAACAGCTTGCCCAGCTGTTCGATCTTCTCGTGGCCGCGCTCGGGCCCGCCCGAGAGGATCTCCTGGAGGTCCTCGCGGAGTGCCTCCTCTCGCTCGGTGACGACCCGCTCGTCCCAGCCGTCGGCGTCGTCGCCGGCGATCGTCTCGCCGTCGGCGACCAGTTCGATGGGTTCGCCCAGGTGTTCAGAGAGGGCCGTCGCGATCGCGCGGGCGGTCTCGCGGTCCGTCGCCTCGTCGACGGTGACTCTCACCGGTGACCACCCGGCCGCTGTCCGGTCATGGCCGTGAGGTTCGTGACCGAACCGCAAAACGGTAGGGGTCGACGACCCCGCCGTCGGAACGGGCCCCGCCCACAGTCGGTTCGGGGACCCCAATGGCTATGCCTCGCGCACCGATACCAGTTCACATGGACTACGGCGAGACGGAAGAACAGCGGATGATCCGCGATGCGGTCCGCGACATCGCCTCGGACTACGACCGGGACTACTGGCGGTCGGCCATCGACGACAAGGAGTTCCCCGAGGAGTACTGGGACGACCTGGCCGCGGACGGCTGGCTCGGCGTCACCATCCCCGAGGAGTACGGCGGTGCGGGCATGGGCATGCTCGAGATGAGCATCATCATCGAGGAGCTGTCCCGTGCGGGCGGCCAGGGGGGGATCATCTTCGTCCTCACGCCGGTGTTCGGCGGCATCAGCATCGAACGCCACGGCACCGAGGAACAGAAGGAGACGTACCTCCCCGCCATCGCCGACGGCGAGCGGAAGTTCTGCATGG
>CAZIVN010000317.1:0-2329 GCA_964542685.1 uncultured Halobacteriales archaeon | reverse complement strand
AATGAATCCCATCCGTTCGACAAGCAACAGTACGTGGTGATGGGATTGACGACCCGAACGTGGTACGACGAGCGTATCCCGCTGGATACGGACTATTATCGCCATCGAAAAGCCCCGCGAGAGAGTTCGATCGTTCCACACGCCGTAGCTTCGCTCGAACCGGCGTTGATGACCGATTACGTTTGCAGGATTCGCGACGCCCCGCTCGATCGGGCAGTCGAGACGCTCGTCGAATACCTTTGATCGCTATGGATAGACTACGAGATGTGAGTGCCGAGGCCAACGTCCTATCCACGCGAACGGCGACACCCGTCGCCGTCCGGCGAAATACACATTACGCCGGCAGGACACGGTTGCGGTATGTCCGGTAGCGGTCTACGGCAGTTCTCGCTCCTCGCGTTCGTCGTCGCACTGGTGACCGTCGGCGTCGGCGCGGCCGCGGGACTCGCGTTCGTCCCGGTCGCCGGGACCTACCTCGGGATCCTGCTGGGCGGGTTCGCGTGCGGGCTCGTCCTCGAGGAGCGACCGCTGCTGGAAGCCGGCGTCGCCGCGGTACTGGCCGGCCTGGGCGTCCTCCTCGCCGGGACGCTCCCCGGGAACGGCCTCCTCGCCGCAGTGCTGGCCCTCGCCGCGATTCCACCGACGACGCTGCTGGCCTCGGTCGGGCTCAGTTTCGCCGTGGGGGCGTTCGGCGGCCACTTCGGGGACGACCTGCGGGACGGACTCACCGACCCCGTCGAGGCGGGCGAGCCCAGTCCGACCGTCTTCGAGTCCGCCGAGAGCCCGCTCGCCGCGGAGTCGTCCGACGTCGACGAGGAGGCGGTCGGTCGGGAGGACAGCGGTGCCGAAGCACCCGAGCGGACCCGGGACCCGGACGACGCCGAGACGACCCGCGAGACGACGGACAACGAGTCGACCGACGTGGAGTTCGAGTACGAGACGTAGTCGGACGGCCCGGAGCGCCGGCGCGCACCCTCGTCAACTGGAAAAGGAACTTACCACTGGTACCCGTTAGGGGAGACACGGATGGTGAAACAGGAGTGGTCCCGGCGGGACCTGCTCAAGAGCGCCGCCACGGGCGCCCTCGGCGTCGCCGTCGGCGCGGGCGTGCTCGGCTGGATGGACCAGTACATCGTCGGGACCGAGGGCGACGACGGCGTCAGTGCCGCGGCGTCGGTCTCCGAGTCCGACCACCAGCGGATCGACCTCTCCGAGCACACGTCGATGACGCTGGTCTGCGGGGCGTTCTCGGAGGACCGCCGCGAGTCACTGCTCGCCCGCGAGGACGTCGCGTTCGTCCAGCGCGACCGACCGCTGCGGTACGTCGGCGGGGCCGGTGAGGGAACCCAGGAGGGAGGTGCGGACGACGGGACGCTCCCCTGGGGAATCGACCGCATCGACGCCGACGTCGCCCACGACCAGGGAGCCACGGGCGAGGGCGTCGACGTCGCCGTCGTCGACGGCGGTATCGACGCCGAGCACCCCGACCTGCGGGCGAACCTGGCCGACCCGGACGTCGACGGGAACCACCGCTCGTGGGTGGCCTGCGAGGGCGCTGACTGTGGCCACGACTGGTCGGACGACGGCGGCCACGGGACCCACGTCGCCGGGACCGTCGCCGCCGCGGGCGGTGACGGCGGCGTCGTCGGCGTCGCGCCGGCTGCCACGCTGCACGCGCTGAAAGTCTGCGGGGCAGGCGGTGGCTGTCGGACCTCCGATATCGTCGAGGCGATCCGGTACGCCGCCGACGAGGGGTGGGACGTGGTGAACCTGAGCCTCGGGTCGTCCGAGGAGTCGCCGGCGCTGCAGGCTGCCGGGCAGTACGCCCGCGAGGCGGGCGTCCTCCCGGTCGCTGCCGCCGGCAACCGCGGTGCCCCGGACTCGGTCGGCTACCCGGCGGCGTACGACGAGTTCCTCGCCGTCTCCGCGACCACCGTCGAGGACGACGTCGCCGACTTCTCGTCGAGGGGGCCGGAGGTCGACCTCGCGGCGCCGGGCGCGGCCGTCTGTTCGACGGTCCCGGACGGCCAGGACGCCCTCGACGGCACCTCGATGGCCGCCCCACACGTCGCCGGGAGTGCGGCCCAGCTGGTGGCCGCCGGCCACGCCCCGTCCGAGGTCCGCGAGCGACTCCTCGCGACCGCCGAGGACCTCGGGGTCGACGAGACCGACCAGGGCGCGGGCCTGGTCGACGCCGCGGCGGCGCTCGGGTACGACTCGGACGACGACGGCACCGGCGACGGGCCCGGCTGTCCGTCGTGAGCGCCCCCCGGGTCAGTCCAGGTACACTGCCGTCTCCAGGTCCGCCTTCAGGTTCGACAGGAGCGTC
>CAZIVN010000316.1:0-2336 GCA_964542685.1 uncultured Halobacteriales archaeon | reverse complement strand
TGCTGGGGTTCGTCACGTTCTGACCGACGGCTGGCGGTAGCGGTGGGGTAGCGGTAGCGGTGGCGGTGGAGTGAGCAATAGCACCCGCGCGAGTGAGCGGAAGCGAACGAGCGCGGCCTTTTTTGGTCCAGATTTTTTGCCCGAGTGGTCGCGCCGCAGGCGCGACCCGAGGGGAAAAAAGGTGGTTCAGTACCGTTCGACCAGTTCGTCCAGTTGCTCGCGGTCGTGCCCGTAGATCACCGTCTCGACGTCGTGGCGGCGCTCGATGTCCTGCAACCACCGTCGACTCTCGCGCCAGGCAGTCGCGTCGTCGAGCAGCCCCGGCCCGAGTGGGACGCCCTCGCGGTAGTTGGCGTCGACGTAGGCCTCGTCGCCGGCCACGAGCACCGTCTCGTCGGCCAGTTCGATCCGGGCGCCGAGCAGGCCGGGCGTGTGGCCGGGCAGGTGGAGGAACTCCAGGCCGTCGAACTGCTGTTCGCGGGGCTGGTGGACGAGTTCCCAGTTCAGGTCGCGGTCGAAGTCCGACTGGAGGTAGGCGATGGAGCCCTCGTCGGTGTTCGCGGAGTAGTAGGCGTACTTCAGTTCCTCGCTGTGGACGTACACCGGCACGTCGGTCCCCTCGAAGTGGTAGAGGCCGCCGGCGTGGTCCAGGTGGAGGTGGCTCTGGACGACGACGTCGATATCGGAGAGCGCGTAGCCGTTGCGCTCCAGGGCCGTCTCCAGGTCGTGTTGGTCGGCGTCGACGTGGGCGAAGGCTTCGAACAGCGGGGCGGGCCAGTAGCCGTCGCCGGCCTCCGGGTGGGAGCCGGTGTCCCACAGGACCGTCGCGTCGGGCGTCTCGATCACCAGACTCCAGGAGCCGAAGTCGGCGTACTCGTGGTCGGGGTTGGGGTCGCTGGCCGACCCCATCGCGTACCCGTCGACGACGTAGTTCATGTCCGCCTGCACCGTCCCGCGGTCCAGAACCGTCAGTTCGCAGTGCGCCATGGACGGGGGTTCGGACCGGGTCCCCCTAATTCCTCGCTCTCACTGGATCGGTCTACCCGGAACTGTGACTACTCCCCGGCCTCGGTCTCGGACCACCCAGAAAGCCCCCGCCCGCTGGACCGTCCGGGGCTCGGTGCGCGCCTCGCTCCCTCCGGTCGCTCCGGTGCTTCCGTCGCCCGGGACGGGCCCAGCGGGCGGCCCCTTTCAGTCCCACCCATGCCGGTTGATCAACCAGCACCGGGTGGGACTGAAAGGGGCGACGCGCTGAACGACGGTGGACGAAGCAAGCACTGCAACGAGCGAAGCGAGTGAAGCGCGCAGCGAGGTCGTTCGAGAGAGCGAAGCTCTCTCGTGATGACGAGAGACGCTAGCGTCTCTCGAACCACCCCCGAGTTCAGCGCGTCGGTGCTTTCCCCTCTCGGAAGTCGCTAAACCTGCAGTACCTCTGTGGGACGAAACAGAACCCAGGTCTCGCCCCTGCCGACACCGTCCGACTTACGTCCCGGCCCGGACAAGGGGGCGCCGATGGCGTTGCGCGACCGCCTGGCGCCGTTCCTCGGGTTCCCGCGGGCAGTGTACGTCGTCGCCGGCGGCCAGTCCCTCAACCTGTTCGGCGTCGGCGTCGTCTACCCCTTCGCGACGCTGTACTTCTACCGCGTGGTGGGCATTCCCTTCTCCCTGGTCGGGGCGGGGCTGTTCGCCAACAGCGTCGGGACGGCGGTGGGCGTGGCGCTTGGCGGCTTCGTCGCGGACCGGCGTGGCCGCCGGGTGGTGATGGTCGCGAGCATGGCCCTGGCGGCGCCGACGCTCGCGGCCTACGCCCTGGTCACCACCGCGCTGCAGTTCGTCGTCGCCGCGAGCGCGGCCGGGGTCGCGCTCGGACTGTTCACGCCCGCCAGTCACGCGATGGTCGCGGACCTCACGTCGGGCGACGAGCGCGACCGTGCGTACGGACTGCTCAAGGTCGGCAACAACGTCGGCTTCGGCGCGGGCTTCGTCGCCGGCGGGCTGCTGTACGAGGTGGCCAGGACCGCGGTGTTCGTCGTCAACGGCGCGAGTTCCGCGGTCGTCGCGGTCCTGATCTGGCTGGCGCTGCCCCGCACGCTCGACGCGACGGTCCGCGGGGACGCCCCGGCGACGGTCCGGGACTCCCTGGCGGACTGGGCCCGGATCGTCTCCCGGCGACGGGTGCTGTTCGTCGCGGGCCTCAACGTCCTCTTTGCCGTCGCCTACGCCCAGATGGGATCGACGGTCCCGGTCCTCGCGGAGGGGGAACTCGGGCTGTCCGGCGCCGAGATAGGGACGCTGTGGACGCTGAACCCCATCACCGTCGTGCTGTTCCAGTTGCC
>CAZIVN010000315.1:0-2359 GCA_964542685.1 uncultured Halobacteriales archaeon | reverse complement strand
GAGTTCGAGTTCCACGAGTGTCCGTACGTCTGGCTCGCCCGCGAGGGCGACGAGCGCCGCGCCGAGGCCATCCGCGAGAGCGTCCCGCGGATGCAGGACAACGGCCGCACCGTCTTCCTCCTGGAACCGGAACTGCTCGCGGAGCGCTTCCCGGCGGTCCGGACCGACGACGTCGCGGTGGGCGCCGTCGCGGGCGCCGCCGGCTACACCGACCCCGAGAGCTACGCTCGCCTGCTGGCGGTGATGGCGAAACGGCAGGGTGCCGACCTGCGGACGGACGTCGAGGCGAGCGTTCAGGTCGACCCGCCCCGCGTCGACGGCGAGGCGTACGACGCGGTCCTGGTCGCGGCCGGCGCCCACACGAAGCGCGTCGTCCAGGGCGCCGGCCTGGACCTCGCGATGAAGCCGTACCGCGTGCAGGCACTGACGGTCGACGTCGACTACGACGGCCCGATGACCTACGACGCCACGGGTGGGTTCTACTGTCGCCCCCACGCGGACGGCCTGCTGGTCGGCGACGGCACCGAAACGGTCGCGGCCGACCCGGACGAGTACGACCGTGACGCCGACGCCGACGTCCGCACGACGCTCCCCGAGGACGTCGCCGCGCGCGTCGACGTCGCGGAGGGGGCCGTCGTCGACGGCTGGGCGGGCCTGTGTACCGCGACGCCGGACCTGGATCCGCTGGTCGGCGAACTCGCCGAGGGGCTGTACGTCGGGACCGGGTTCCAGGGTCACGGGTTCATGCGAGCCCCGGCCTTCGCGGAACGACTCGCACTCACGATCCTCGACGGCGGCGACCGCGACGAGACGTGGGTCGACGCGTTCGACCCGACCCGGTTCGACGGCGACGAGGCGTTCGAGATCGTCGAGGGAATGCTGCCAGAAGAACGGTTCGACTAGTCGGTGTCAGGCGCCGTCGTCGGCGTCCGCGTCGTCGGTCTCGTCGTCGCCGGCGGCCTGTTCCTCGTCGTCGCCAGCGGCCGACTCGTCGTCGCCGTCTCCGCCGTCGCTCCCGTCACCACCGTCGTCGGTCAGTTCCACGGTGCCGGTCGGACCGTCGGTCGAGGCGTCGTCCTCGTCGACCTTTGGAATCCGGACTTCGAGGGTCCCACGCCGGGTCAGCGTCGCCGCGGCGCCGTCGGGGTCGACGACGGCGTCCTTGGGGAGCGTCACCTTCCCGTCGAGTGCCAGTCCACGCCCCGGGAACCGCATCTCGAAGTCCTCGTAGAAGTCGCGAAAGCGGTCGACCCGGACCTCGACGTGGCCGTCGACGAACCGGACCTGGACGTCGCTGCCGGCCGCGCCCGGTGCGTCGAACACGACCAGGTACGCGTCGTCGCTCTCCAGGAGGTCGGCGGAGAGGCCACTGGCCTCCTGGGCGCGGGCGCTGGCTCTGCCGACCCGTCGCAGGACGGCGTTACCGACCGACTCGCCCAGTTCGCGAAACGTCATAGCTCGATGCGCTCCAGGTCGCTCGTCTCGCCGCAGTAGGGACACTGGAGGTCCTCGACCCCCAGGTCGTCGGGGACGTCGTACGTGTAGTGGTTCTCGAACATGTCGAGTTCGCACTCGTCGTTGGTACACTTCAGTTCCTCTGTCTTTGGCATACCCGACGGTAACGGCGCGACGCTCTTAAATACGGAGGCACCGGCGACGGAGACGGGTGAGACGGCTCGTGGAGTACTGTTCCGTAACTGCTGTGACCACCTCGAAAGCCCCCGCTCGCTCGGGATTCCAGGACTCGCTGCGCGCTTCACTCGCTTCGCTCGTTGCAGTGCTTGCGTCGTCCGGGAACCGCCGAGCGAGCGGCCCCCTTCATACGGTTTATACTGTCGGACATACTCACTCGAAGGAATCCGACGGCCCGTTCCGTCGAATTTCTTCACGAAGTTATGTCCGACAGTATTAGTTTCACTGTTTACCGGTGATAGCCAGTACGGTACCGGCGATCACCGGTAATGGATAAAACTAAACAGTATCAGTCCCACCCGCATCTGCTGGTCGTCCGGCCGCTGCTGGGTGGGACTGAAAGGGGGGAGTCGCTGGGGGAAGGCGGCCGACGCAAGCACCGCAGGCCGGAGGCCGAGGAGCGCAGCGAGGGTCACGCGAACGGCGTGAGCGTGACCTCGAAAGACGAGCGAAGCGAGTCTTCCGGTGCCCCCGACTCCAGCGACTCGGGGCTTTCGAAGTGTTCTCAGTTGGCCCGGTGGGAGTGCATCCGTAATCCACACGATACCCGGGAGACGCGCGACCGACGATTCCGCAGCGTTTTGTCCGTCGACACCGTACGCTGTTCCATGACCGACCCCGCCACGCTCGACGTGACGCTCGTCGACGGCTACGTCGACGAGCCGGC
>CAZIVN010000314.1:0-2368 GCA_964542685.1 uncultured Halobacteriales archaeon | reverse complement strand
CCTGGACCTCGTCGATGTCCTCCTCGGCGATCTCGGCGCCGAGTTCGTTGTCGGCACCGACGCCGTGACCTTTCACCCGGGACTGTCCGATCAGGACGCGGTTGTCCTCTGGGATTTTCTCGAGCCCCATGAGGTCCGCTTTCGCCGTGTTGACCGCGACGGCGGACCGAACGATGTCACTGCCCGTCTGTTCGTCGTACTCGACGAATTTGTCGACGATTTTCCCACCCGCCTGTCCGAATCCGATCATCGCCAGTTTCATAGTTGATACAGGGGCTCCGTTGGGGGTTATTGAGTGGCAACGTACAGATAAGCCTTGTGATGGTGCGAACGAATAGCAGAGGTGCTACTTGGGGTAAATCGCAAGACGTAGCCGGGTTATTTCGAGTGCAAATCGTCGTAACGAACTAGGTTTCAACCCAGCGTCGAAGCATTTAAATTGAAACCGTCACTCACCCGACGGGACCGAACGACCACCCGTACTCGGTGTCGACTCGGTACGCCCCCGTCGTCTCGGCACACCGACGACGGGCGGCGGTGTCCCGGGTCCCGGTGCGTTGGCGACGGCAGAGACCGGGAGTCAGGCCGCCTCCTGAAGGCCGAGGTACGACCCCAGCGTCGTCAGTTCGTCGACGTCGAAGACGGCCACGTCGTTGCCGTTCTCGATCGTGTTGTCGAACTGCAGTGAGCGGTACTGGTCGCCGCCCATCGGGAACCCCGGGACCACGCCCATCGTCTTCAGACCGACGCCGGCCAGGGGCATCGGAATAGAAACGATGGAGACGGACTTGCCCTCGGCGTCGTACACCATGTTCGTGATCTGCCGGAGCGTCAGAACCTCCGGCCCGCCGAACTCGTAGGTCTCGCCGGCGTGGTCGTCGTCCGCGAGTGCGTCCGCGAGGAGGGGCACCAGGTCGCCGACCCAGATGGGCTGAAAGCGCGTCTTCCCGCCACCGGGCAGCGGATAGATCGGCAGTTTTGGGGCGAACATCCCCTTCAGTCGCTTCGTGAACGAGACGAACTCACCGCCGTCCCCGAACACGACCGAGGGGCGGATAATCGTAAAGTCCAGGTCCGACGTCCTGACGACCGCTTCTGCCTCGCCCTTCGACCGGATGTACGCGGTCGACCCCTCCGGGTCGGCGCCGAGGGCACTCATCTGGAGGAACCGGTCGACGTCGTGTTCCTCGGCGGCCGTGACGCAGTTTTCCGTGCCGCCGAGGTGGACCGTAAAGTGGCGGTCGTTGCCGCCCTTCGGTTCGAACAGCGGCGACAGCGCCACCAGCTGGACGACCGCGTCCTGGCCCTCGAACGCGTCGACGATGGAGTCGTACGCCGTCACGTCGCCCACGACGGTCTCGACGCCGTCCGGCAGAACGCCGTCGTCGGGCGATCGGCTCAGCGCCGTCACGTCGTGGCCCCGTTCGTGGAGCGTCTCACACAGGTGTCGACCGACGAAGCCAGTCCCGCCAGTGACCAGAACCTTCATGGCCGGATTGTCTCGGGGAGGCGGCGTAAAACTGTCGCGGACCACGCCGATTGCCGGTTGTGTCGCCACGCGGAGGGTCGAGGCGGGGCCGTGGCGACCCGCGTGCCCTCGGTCCGACAGACAGTTGGGGCACCCCGACGAACCGGGAGTATGCTCGTCACGCTGGAGGGACTGGACGGTGCCGGCAAGACCACCGTCTGGGAGGCTCTACACGACGTCTACCCCGACGCCGTGTTCACGCGCGAACCGACGGAGTCGTGGTACGGCGAGGCCGTCAGGCGGTCGCTGTCCGACGACGACGCCGACCCCGTCGCCGAACTGTTCCTGTACACCGCCGACCACGCCGCCCACCTCGCGAACACCGTCCGGCCCGCCCTGGCCGAGGACCGCCTGGTGATCGCAGACCGGTACGCCGACTCGCGGTACGCCTACCAGGGCGCGAGCCTCCAGGGCGTCGTCGACCGCCCGGTCGAGTACGTCCGCGGGATTCACCTCCCCTTCACCGTCGAACCGGACCTGACGGTCTACCTCGACCTGGACCCCGAGACCGCCGTCGAACGGTCCGACGCCGCCGACAAGTTCGAACGGACCGCCCACCTCTCGGCAGTCAAGGAGAACTACGACCGTCTCATCGGCGTCACGCCGGAGCGCTGGGAGGTCGTCGACGCGACCCAGTCCCCGGAGGCGGTCATCGCGGAGGTCGAGGCGCTGTTGCGCGAGCGGGTCGACGCCGACCGGGAGACGTAGGCAGCGCCACGACCGGTGGGGCGTCGGTCACCCGCCGTCGGACGTGTCCGGGAGTTCGACCTCGTCGGGGTGGGGCATCCAGAACAGGTCGAACGCGAACCCCAGCGTCATCGGCACCAGCACCGTCAGGAA
>CAZIVN010000313.1:0-2369 GCA_964542685.1 uncultured Halobacteriales archaeon | reverse complement strand
GGGTCGGCCTCGTACCGGCCCGTCTCGTCCCAGCGGTCGCGCCACTCGGACTCGAGTGCCTGCGGGTCGTAACTCATACCCCGCCGTTCGGATGGGGTCGGGAAAAGTGCTACCAACTGGGTGCGACTCAGCATGGGGCCTCTCGACGAGGCCGGGCTCCGACCCGGCGTCCGGGGACCGTCACTCGACCTCGATGGTGTGGCCCTCGTCGTCGTCGTGGCGCTCTTTTGGGAGTTCGACGGTCAGCACGCCGTTGCTGTGACTCGCGGTCACGGCCGCCTCGTCGACGGCCTCCGGGAGCCGAACCGTCCGGGAGACGCTCTCGTGGGTGCGTTCCTGGTAGATGTAGCGCTCGCTCCGCCCGCCGTTCTCGTCGGCCTCCTCGGACTCCTCGGTCCCGGCCTCTGCCTCGCGGTCGGCCTCGATGTGGAGGACGCCGTCCTCCAGCGTGACGTCGATGTCGTCCGGTGAAAAGCCCGGCAGGTCCGCGGTGACGACGTACTCCGCGTCGCGGTCGACCACGTCGACGGGGACGCCGCCGCCCAGGCCGAGCTCCATCCCGCCCTCGAACTGCCGGCTCATTCGCTCGATGGCCTCTTCCAGGTCCTCGAAGGGATTGCCTCGCATACCTTTTCGTTGGATCGCAGAGGACTTAAAATCTCCTCCGCGAGGCGTCGAATCGCGCACCAGCGAGTCGTAGCGTACTTTTCGGTCGTCGTGAAACTGGCTGCATCGATGGAGCGACGCACGCAGATCGGTGCCGGACTGGTGGTCGTCGGTCTCCTCGCGTTCGGACTGGCACTGGCCTTCCCCGTCCAGTCGGTCCACGTCCACGACACGACCACCGCGAGCACACTCAACGAGACGCAGGCCGAGGAAGTCGGCGTCCCGGTCGTCGCCTACGAGAACCTCTCGGACCGCGGGCAGGAACTGTACGTGGAAACCCTGGAGAACGGCGGCACGTACCGCGTGCCGGTCGGCGAGGGCGCCGAGGACTTCGCGTACCCGACCAACGAGGAGGCTCGCGCGCCGGGCGGACTCGTCGAGGGGGAGTCCAACCAGACGAGCAACGTCGTGGTCGTCGTGAAGCGCCCGACCGACGACGGCGACCTGCCGCCGGCAGACGAGACCCCGGCGTTCGCCGACGAGGACGGCCCCAACGAGAGTACAGTCATGCGCTACGATCTGATGACGACGCGAACGAAGAAACCACCCATCGGCTCCGGTGCCCACGCCCCGCGACTGGCGGGGCTCGTGCTTGGCCTGACGTCGCTGACGGCGGGGGCGTACGTGCTGGTCTCGAAGCCATGAAACGAAACCGTATGACTCGCGTGTATTTGCGGCTTCTCGCGTAGTCGCTCCGTGCGTTGGCGGCCGTACTGCTACCGCACCGCACGGGACTGCAGACAGCAGCGATACCCGGGACCCGACCGCTGACAGCAGCGATACCCGGGACTCGATTGAACCGCACGGCACCCGCACCGCAGTACACCGCGCCTCGTCCTCCCCAGCCGACTCGTTCGTCGCTCGCGGCGCTCACTCCTCACTCGTCCCTCGCACGACGTCGGCTCGCGTGCGCGGTTCTCGCGCCCCTGGCGCTTCGAACCACGCACCGCTCGCCAGCGCGCGCCGGGGAGATCACGCTCGAACAATCCTCGTCCACCCGGGCGGTGGTAGCGGGCCGCGCCCCCGCGGCGTGGGCGAGCGCAGGACTGCGCGAGCGCGCGCCGGCGCCGTCCGCGCGGCCCGGGGAGGCGTGGCGGTCGCTTCCCCCAGCGGGCCCTCGCGGCAGCGCCCGCGAGGGCCCGCGGGGCGGTGCGGAGGGGGGCGGTGCAGTCCAAGTGAGTCCCGGGTAGCGCAGCGGCCCAGGGCGGTGCGGAGCGGCTACCGAGACGTCCGCACACAGCGGTTCGCGGTCCGGCGGTGCTACCGAGACGTCGTTCCGTCGGACGTAGCCGAGACCGACGAGGCCACGGACCCGCCACTCCCGAAGACGGCCCTCCGGCAGTGTTACTCCGCGCCGACGAGGTCGAACGGGTAGCCGTTGTCGTTGTCGTCGGCGTGAGCGAACACCTCGTGGGCGGCGGCGACGTCCTGAATCGCCAGCCCCGTCGAGTCGAAGACGGTGAGGCCGTCCTCGGGCGTCCGACCCGCCTTCGCGCCGACGACGATCTCGCCGACCTCGCCGTACAGGTCGGCGTCGTCCAGCAACCCCTCGCTCCAGGGGACGTTCACCTCGCCGGAGTGGGTACACTGCTCGTAGTCGTCGATGACCAGTTTGGCGTCCAGGAGGATCTCGTCGGCCAGTTCGTGCTTGCCCGCGGCGTCGGCGCCCATCGCGTTGACGTGGGTGTGCTCGCCGACGTGCT
>CAZIVN010000312.1:0-2392 GCA_964542685.1 uncultured Halobacteriales archaeon | reverse complement strand
TGTGCTGGACGTGGCTGTACTTGAGGACGTTCATGAACTCCTCGACGCGGACGCTGCCCGGCGCGGCGACCCGCCGCGTGTCGTTGCGCGCCAGGTCGACGAGCATCGTGTGTTCGGCCCGCTCCTTCTCGTCTGCCAGCATCTCGCCGGCGAGACGGCGGTCCTCGACGGGGCTGGCGCCGCGCCGACAGGTGCCCGCGATCGGGTTCATGGTGACGCGATCCGACCGAACCGAGACGAGCGTCTCCGGACTCGCCCCGACGACGGAGAGGTCGTCCATCCGGAGCAGGTACATGTACGGCGAGGGGTTGATCTCGCGCAGCGCCTCGTACAGTCCTACGGGGTCGACCTCGCCGTACAGTTCGCGGGTCCGCGAGAGCACGCACTGGTAGACGTCGCCGTCCCTGACGTGGTCTTTGACCCGTTCGACGGCCCTCTCGTACGACGCACGGTCGTCGGCGACGGCGTCGTGGCGGACGAACCCGTCGGTCGACGGCGGCGCGGCGTCCCGGAGTCGCGCGGCCACTCGCCGGGCCTCGCGGCGGCAGTCGTCGTACAGTTCGCCGGGGTCGTCGTCGGGGCCGATCACGGGCGTACAGACCAGTGCCACCTCCTCGGTCACCTCGTCGAAGGCGACGGTGTGGGTGTTCAGGAGGTACGCCGCGTCGGGGTACCGGGAGTCCGGGCGGTCGCGGCCCACCTCGGCGAGGTGGAGGTCGTAGACGGCGTCGTACGCGGTGTACCCGACCAGGCCGCCGTCGAGCGCCGCGTCGACCTCCGTCTCGTCGGCGACGCGCACGTCCGGCAGGGCCGCACGCAAGCGGTCGATCACGTCCGCGTCATCCGGGGCCGTCGACAGCGACTCGCGGACGAGAGTCGCCAGGTCCGGGTCGCCCAGTGTCGTCACTGCGTCGCCGTCCGGGCCGAGTCTGATCGCCGCGTCGGGATCGTACCCGACGAAGGAGTAGCGGGCGTGGCGCGTCGCCTCCTCGCCGGACGGGCGGAAGGCGCCGTCCGGGTCGCTGGAGGCCACCTTCTCGGCACTCTCCAGCAGGAACGCCGAGTCGGCGTCGCCGGCCAGTGCGTCGAACGCCGTCAGCGGCGTCGCGTCGACGTCCAGGACGAACCGGATCGGGACGACGGCGGGTCGCTCGCCGTCCGCGAGAGCCTCGAACCGCGGCCGTTCGGGTCGTCCCGCGGCGACGGCCGCCGCCCGCGTCGCGTCGCTCTCGCTCACGGCCGAGCCTCCCGCCCCCGGTCCGAACGACCGTCCCGGGGGTCGGTCGCCTCCCTGACGAACCGTTCGATGGCGTCCGGGTCCTTCCGACCTGGCCCCTCCCTCGGCTCCGTCGGCTCGACCCCGCCGGCGACGTCGACGGCGAATGGGTCGACGGTCCGGACGGCACGCGCGACGTTCTCGGGGGTCAACCCCCCGGCGAGCACGACGGGGACCGAGAGGTCGGCCGTCGCCTCGCGGGTTCGCTCCCAGTCGTGGGTTTGACCGGTCCCGCCGGCGCCCTCGTCGTCCAGCGAGTCGACGACCAGGCCGTCGACCAGGTCGGCGACGTCGCCGCCGGCCGCTGCCGCGGCGGCGTCGACCGATCTGAGCAGTCGAGCCTCGAGTTTCGACGCCAGGTACGCCACGTCGCCACGGGGGAGGTCGCCGTGCAACTGGACGACGTCCGGGTCGACGCAGTCGGCGAGTTCGACGGCGCGTTCCGGCGTCTCGGGCATCGTGACGAGGACGCCGGAGACGAACGGCGGGACCGCAGACAGCAGCGACGCCGCGCGCTCGGGCGAGACCTCCCGCGGGGTGTCGACCGGGACGTCGCTGATCACGCCGACGGCGTCGGCGCCGGCGCCGACGGCGGCCCGGACGTCGCGTTCCTCGGTACAGCCACAGATCTTCACGCGGGGCATCTCAGGCCTCGACCGCCCGGGTCAGGTCCGCCAGTTTCTCCGCGGCGGCGCCCGACTCGATCGCTTCGCGTGCGCGCTCGACGCCGGCCTCCAGGGAGTCGGCCTCGCCGGCGACGTAGGTCGTCGCGGCGGCGTTGGCGAGGACGATCGCACGCTTCGCGCCGCCGACGTCGCCCTCGACGATGCCCCGCAGGTCCCGCGCGTTCTCCTCGGGGGTGCCGCCGGCGACGGCGTCGATGGGGTACGTGTCCAGGCCGAAGTCCGCCGGCGTCAGCGTGCGCTCGGTGACCTCGTCGCCCCGGACCTCCGCCGCGACGGTCTCGTCGTGGACCGCGACCTCGTCGATGCCGCTGCCGTGGACGACCAGTGCGCGGTCGACGTCCATCCGGGCCAGTGCGCGGGCGAGGACGGGCACGAGGTCGGGGTCGTAGACGCCGACGACCTGGGCGTCCGCCCCCGCCGGGTTCGTGAG
>CAZIVN010000311.1:0-2395 GCA_964542685.1 uncultured Halobacteriales archaeon | reverse complement strand
CCGCCGCGTCATACGGTTACGTTTCACTCCTCGCCGGAGGCGTCACCGGGGCGGTCGGTAGTCTCTCGCCGGTCGGACAGCTCCCGTCGGTCGGCCCCCCGCAGCGACTCGGGCCGGTCGGACGCTCCCTCCCCCAGCCCCGTCTCCGGCCGGGACGGGGCGCCGTCGTCGCCCGGGTCCTCGGCGAGGTCCTCGGGGTCGACGCCGGCGTCAGACATGACCTCGACCGCCGAGGTACGGTTGGTCTCCTGGAGTTCCTTCCGGAACCACCGCAGCATCACTCCGGTGATGACGCCGACGACGACGAGGCCGGCACCCAGCACGATCAGTCCTGCGCGGGCGGTCGGGCCGGGCGACACCGACAGCACCAGGACGACGACCGCGAGGAGCAGGGTGCCGACGACGACGGCGACGATCCGACGCGCGAGCGGAGTCATGTCAGAGGGAAGCGGCGGGCCCGACTTGTGCGTTTCCCGTCGCGCTCGCGCCGGAGCCGTCGGCCCGAGCGTCGACGGCCGGCGGCGGACCGGCGCCGTGCCCGGTTTCGCGGACAACCAACCATTCAAGACCAGGGCGGCCGAACCGGGGGCCATGAAAAACGTCGACGACCTGACCGAGAGTGCCGGCGAACTGGCCGAGCGCGGACTATCCCACGGGGAGATCGCGGACGAACTGAACGTCTCCCGGGAAACCGCGTCCTGGCTCGTCGACCGGGCGAACCCACAGACGAGAGACGCGGAGGAGACCCCGTCCGACGCCGGCCCGGGTGACATCCACGTCGACTGGAGCGCCATCGGCCGCGACAGCGGCCGCCTGAGCGCGGTGGGCACCGCGATGGCGGACCTGGTCGACGAACCCGAGGTGGACCTGATCGTCGGCATCGAGAAGGCCGGCGTCCCCCTCGCAACCGTCGTCGCCCGCCAGCTGGACGCGGACCTGTCGACCTACGCGCCGCGAAAGCACCAGTGGGAGGAGGGCGACCTGGACGACGACACCGGGACCTTCTCCCGGAACTTCGCCGCGATCCGTGGCCGGGAGTGTATCGTCGTCGACGACACCATCACCTCGGGGACCACGATGACCGAGACCGTCGAGGCCGTCCGCGAGGAGGGCGGCGAACCCGTCGGCTGTGTCGTCCTGGCCGACAAGCAGGGCCTGGAGACCGTCGACTCGGTGCCGGTCAGTTCGCTGGTGCAGGTCATATCGGTTCGCGGACAGGAGTGAGCGGTCCGGGACGGTCCGAGTCCGTTTCTCTCGTCGCGTGAGACCGGAGCAACGACGCAAGCCATATGCCCTCGACCTCCCTACTGGTGGGTATGACGTTCGATCCAGAACAGGGACTGCCACAGGACGAGGTGACCGAACGGGTCGACGACGCCATCGAAGACAACGAGGTCGTCCTGTTCATGAAGGGTTCGGAAATCATGCCACAGTGTGGGTACTCCGAACGCGCCCTGGGATTGCTCCGGCAGTACCGGGAGGACGTAGCGACCGTCGACGTCCTCGAGTCCCTCGACGAGTACCGGACGGCACTGGAAGCCCACAGCGGGTGGGAGACGATTCCACAGGCGTTCGTCGACGGCGAGTTCGTCGGCGGCAGTGACGTGTTGTCCGAACTAGACGAGCGCGGGGAACTGGCAGACACGCTCGGAGCCGAGTGAGTCTCGTCCCCCACACGTCGGTTTGATTCCGGTGCGAACGAGTTTCGAAACGAACGACAGACACTATAAACCCAGTGACCGTAGTTGGTACCGAGCCTATCGCTCCCGCAGCACCCCCCTCAACTCACCATGTCATCAGAAAGGCCCGGCCGCGTATACCGACTGCACTCGACGCTGGAACTCCCACTGGAAGACGTCCGCGACTTCTTCGACGACGACCCGGACCTTCCAGATGGCGTCGACGACGTCGACATCACGCGGCGGAACAACACACTCATTCTGAAGGCCGTGGCATCGAACGACGAGATCAGCAAGTACACGCCGACCGCACAGCTGAAAGCGAGCGTCACGGAGAACAGAGTGTACGAGGAAGAACCGCCGGACCGACACCCGAGCAACCGAGGTGGCGGGTCCGGCAGTGGCCCGCAGTGGGGCATCGAGGAAGAGGAGGAGATGCCCCCGTCCGAGATGGTCGAGTTCGCCGCGTTCAAGGGCGACCGCGAGACGGTGCTCCAGAACTCGACGCTCCAGTACGAGATGTTCCTCGTCCTCTGTGACATCGCGCGCCTGGCGGAGAAGGGCACGCTCACCGCCATCGCCGGCAAGGACGGCGCCCTCGAGGCGATCCGGATCGTCGACGGCGAGGAGCGGGCGGCCGACGTCGAGGTCGTCGAGGGCCCCAGCGACACCGCGGCCGACAACGGCGGCGTGGACTGGCGCGACAACAAGTTCAT
>CAZIVN010000310.1:0-2405 GCA_964542685.1 uncultured Halobacteriales archaeon | reverse complement strand
TGATCTCCTGGCGCTTGTTCAGCGTGTCGTCCAGTTCCATGTCGCCCAGCACCGCACGCAGCGTGGTCTGGGCGAGGTTGGAGACGGCACGCTTGTAGTCCTCGACCTGGAGGTACGCCTTCTTGGCGTTCATGACCTTGATGTACACGACGGCGTCGGCGGTCACCGGCGAGTTGTCGCGGGTGATCGCTTCCTGCCGGGGCACGTCCAGCGTCTGTGTGCGCATGTCGAACGTGTACGTCCGCGAGACGAACGGCGGGACGAAGTTGATACCCGGTTCGAGCAGTTTCCGGTACTCCCCGAACACGGTCAGTGCCTTCTTCTCGGTCGCGTCGACGATCACGACAGCGCTGTTGACCGCTACCGCGGCGAGTATCAGTAGCAACACCGCCACGATCGTGACTCCACCAACGCTTTGGAGGGCTATCAATGATAGCATACCTTCGGATAGTGTCTCTGGTGTAAAAAGACATTTGTTCGAACGGTCGACGGCGAGTATCGGTACCCGTCGTACTATCGATAGTATTTACAGTATCTGTACCGTCGATAGTAGCGACAGTGTAGATAGTCGGTCGTCGCTGGACGGGGCGGCCACGGCCGTCGCTCGGAGTCGCTACGAACCGCAGTCGCCCGGGGGAGGAGGCCAGGGGGTAGGCAGTCAGGAACCGCTGGGCGACTCGGAGTCCGCTTCGCTGTCGGTCTCCTCGGTCGCGCGTTCGAGTTCGCGGTCGAGCGTGTTCTTCTCCAGGTCGCCCGCGCTGGCGACGGTCAGAACGTTGCCACCGCCGGGATCGACGACGATGACCGACTCCCCCTCGTCGATGGGGTCGTCGAAGGCCCTGGCCTCGAAGTACGGGTTGAAGCCACCGTTCTCGAGTTTCACGCGACCGCCGCTGCCCGTCACGCGCTCGACCACGCGCCCGCTCTTGCCCGACAGGGAGTCCGAGTCGCTGGTCTGGTCCACGCCCTTCCCCCCGTAGAAGTCGAACTCGCGGTAGACGAACAGTGCCAGTGCCCCGAACCCGACGACCATCGCCGCGAGGACGAGCGGCGTCGCGAGGGGGGAAAACAGCAGTCCCGCCAGGCCAGCCCCCAGCAGTGCGACGCCGAGCACGATGAGGTGCGCGCCGGGGGCCATGGCCTCCATGATGACGAGGACGATGCCGCTGACGGTGAGCAACAGCGGGAGGTTGTCTAGTAGGGCGTTTACCATGCCCGCTCGTTGGGGCCCGACCTTTTTACCGTTTGGCTACCTCGCCGCGAGAATCGTCCGGCGTGTCCACGCGATCAGCCACCCGGGAGCACGGAGAGGAACTCCAGAAACACCAGCACCGAGATGAGGACGCCGAGCACGACGAACGCGGCGTTCTCCCGGTCTATCGTGCCGCGTTCGATGGGCGTGTCCGGCGACTCGATCTGGATGCCCTCGACCTCGTCCAGGTCGGTCAGGTCCTCCTGGGACAGTTCGTCGACGGTTTCGCTGGGCCGTCGCGGTCCGCTTCGGCCCTCGAGGGTCGCGTCGTCTACGGGGAACTCGTCGTCCGACCCACCGACGTCGCGCGGTGGCTCCTCGGACCCGGCGGCGTCCGTCCGGGAATCGGTCGACGAGTCCGGGCCGTCGCCGTCTCGTACCATGGACCGGGCTAGGGTATCTCGGCGGATAATACTGCCGGACAGACGTCGGTACGAGCGCAGGGTCGACCGTCGGCGCGTTCCCGGGACCGGGGCCGTCCGGGCGTCGGCCGCGGGGCGCGCGGTCAGGGCGTGACGATGCCGATGCCGAACCCGTCGTCGCCGTTGTCGCCGTAGAGGTTGTCTTTCGCCGCGGCGAACAGGTAGTTCGCCCCCGCAGGGACGGTCACGGAGACGGCCCGGACGGTCCGGTCGTGGTCGGCGACGAGGAAGTCCTCCGGGATATCCGTTGCCTCGCCGCCCCGGTATGTCGCAGACGTCTCGTGGTCGACCCCGGCGTCGATTGCGCCCGGCACGCGGTAGCGACTGTCCGAGGACAGCAGCGTCTCGGTCGCGGAGAACACCCCCAGCAGCCCGTACCCGCCGCCACTTGAGAACGACCCGAGGCGGACCAGCGTCAGTTCGTCGCCCGGCGAGACGTCGAGTGCGGCGAGGTCGATCGGACGGGCGTCCGCGGCGTCGTCCCCGCTACTGGTGTGGAGGTACGTCGCCGCCGGGTCGAGGTCGACCTCGAAGTCCGGGTCCGGCGTCCCCGCCGCGCGGTCGCCGAAGGCGACGGACTCCTCGGGGTCGACGTCGGGCGTCAGGTCCCGCCCGTTCCCGCCGGTAATCTTCACCGCGTAGCGGTCCGTGACCGGTTCGTTGTCGTCGTAGAGGTTGTCCTTCGCGGCGACGAACAGGTGCGTGGCGCCGTCGGGCACCTCGACGGTCGC
>CAZIVN010000309.1:0-2426 GCA_964542685.1 uncultured Halobacteriales archaeon | reverse complement strand
TCCCGGACCGCCCGCGCCACCTCGCCGCCGAACCGGTCGACGAGGACGGTCAGGCCGTCGCCGACGGCACGCATCGCCGCGCCCGAGGACGGGTAGTCCAGTTCCGCGGCGACGGCGTCCCAGGCGCCTCCCTGCAGGCACTTGCGGACCAGCAGGCGCGCCACCCGGTCGTCGAGACGTTCCTGGACCGTCCCGTCGAGCAGTCCCGCCACGACCAGGTCCCGGCCGGCGGCGGGGGCGACGTCGATCAGTCCGGGGCCGTACGCCGCGCCGGCGACGACGCGCCACTCCGCGGCCGTCAGCGAGGGGTCGGGGTCGGCCTCGCAGGCGGCCAGAGCGGCACGGAGGACGTCCGGGTCGGCGTCGGACAGCGGGTCGGAACAGAGGCCGGCGATCCGGTCTGCGAGGAACGCCTCGTGGCGGGCGGTCAGCGCGCGGCCGGCGTCGCCCGTCGGCGCGAGCATCAGTGCCGAGTACTCGCCGCTCTCGTCGTTGCGGGTCGTCGAGAGGCCGACCGTCCGGTAGCCGTTCTCCGCCCAGAACTCGAGCAGGTCCGGGGTCGCGCCGTAGCCGGTTCCCAGCCAGTCCACGTCGTCGGCGAACTCCGCGCGGACGCAGTCGAGCAGGTGCGAGCCCAGCCCGCGCGACCGGACCGCCCCGTGGGTAGCGATGCGGACGACGCGCTGGCCCACGGGCTCGCCCGCCGACTCGTCGCGGTACTGGCTCGTGAGCACGTCCGGGAGCATGTTGCCCCTGATCCGACTCCCCTCGTACATCGCCGCGCGGGTGTCGGCCGAGAGCCCGCCCTCCCGTGCCAACAGCGCGACCGCGACGACGTGGCCGTCGTGGGTCAGCGCACGGACGGTCAGGTTCGGCGCGTCGAGCAAGCGCGCGAAGTCGTCCGGTTCGGTGCGGTAGTGAGCGAGCACGAGCAGGCCGAAGGCCTCGCCCAGGAGCCGTTCGTCCCCGACCAGCGTCTCGGCGTCGGGGCGCCGGTAGGCGACCGTCTCGGGGGTCGCGTCAGCAATCAGCGGGTCGACGGGCGGCCGGGCGGCCAGTCCGAGCGCCCGGAACGCCCAGACCTCCACCGGATCCGCGGCCGCGTACCTGATGGGTTCGGTCAGCGTCGGGTCGGTGACGTCGTGGTCGCTGTCGGCCAGGTGGTCCCTGAACCGGACGGCGAAGCCGCGGCCGGCCCCCTCGTAGCCGTGGACCGTCGTCGCGTAGGCGACCCGGTCGGCCGTCAGGGTGTCGGTCAGGCGGCCGACCGACAGCGCCGCCGCCTCGTCGACGACCAGGAGGTCGGGGCCGGCCGCGTCGTCGCACCTCCCTCCCGGACCGTCGCCGTCGTCGTCCGCGCCGACTGCCGCCGTCGCCGTCGCCGGCGGCGCGAAGCGAACCCGGCCACCGCTCTCGGCGACGAGCGACTGGCGGCCGCCCGGGGCCGTCTCCGAGCGCTCCGCGTCGAGTGCGTCGAGCGCCGACAGGAGTTCGCCCGCGCGGTCGAAGACGGCCTCGCAGGCCCGGTAGCCCGGCGCGGTGACCAGGACGTCGACGCCGTCGGCGGCGAGCGCACCGGCCGCTAGGCCACACACCGACGACTTCCCGCGGCCGCGGTCGGCCTCCAGGACGGCCGCGTGGCCGTCGTCGGTCAGGACCTCGAGGGCCGCGAGGGCCGCCCGCTGGTCGTCGGTCAGGCAGGCATCGTAGGCGGCGGCCGGGAAGGCGGCGTCCTCCGGCGGGGAGGCGGAGGGGCGAGACCGCGAGTCGACGAGGCGCGGCGCGGGGTGGGTGAGCCCGTCGTCTTCGACGGCTCCGGCGTCCGCGTCGACGACGGCGACGCCGCGGTGGGCACGGAGCGTCTCGACGAACCGCCGCCGGAAGTGGCCCGTCACGTCGTCGACGGTCGACGGCGGGACCGCCATGCGCTCGTCGAAGCCGTCGCGACGGGCCGGCCACTCGTCGAGCGGTGGTGCGAGCAAGCAGAGGAGGCCGCCGCCGTCGACGGACCCGACGACCGCACCGACGGCGTTGGGCCGGAGCGTCTCGTGGGCGTCGACGACGACGGCCGCCCGGGTCGTTCCGAGCAGTTCCGTCGCGCGGGCGGTCTCGACGTGCGCACACTGGCCGATGCCCGGGCCGCCGACCACCGTCGTCTCCGCCAGTGGGACAGGCAGCGTCGAGAGGATGGCCTCGGCCGTCTCGCGGGTCCGGTCGGGCGCCCCGTGGACGACGAGGGCCCGTCGCTCGTCGGTTCGCTGGGCCTCCGCGTGGAGTTCCCCGGCGGCCGCCGTCGGATCCATTTGCCTCGCGTTGGAGGCGAAGCCACTGGCGTGTTTCGGTTACGCCCCGTGGGACACGAGAGTGGTGGGGACGCGGACCGTCGAGGACGGTCGGCGTCCGGAGTGGTTCGCGAGTGGTTCGCG
>CAZIVN010000308.1:0-2432 GCA_964542685.1 uncultured Halobacteriales archaeon | reverse complement strand
GGGGGACGGGCAGGCCGTACAGCGAGAAGGCGTTCTCGCCGTAGCGGTGGGCGGGATCGTCGTTCAGTTCGTCCGGGAGGTTGATGATCTCGATTGCGTCGAACGGACACTTGGTGACGCAGATGCCACAGCTCTCGCCGAGACAGATCTCCTCGGAGATGCGAACCTGGTCGGGTTTGCCGTCCTCGGGGTCCTCGCCACGCAGCGTGATGCACTCCTTGCCCGAGCGGTTGGGCGGGCAGTAGTTCTTGCACTCGTAGCTACAGCGGTCGGGCTGACACCGGTCGAGGTCGACGACCGCGATGCTGTCGTCGGCCATGTCAGAACGTCGCCTGCGTCGCGAGGAGGATGCCCCACGTCACGAACCAGAACGAGAAGGTCATGAACGCGATGAACAGCATGGTCTTGGGCGACCACTCCTCGTCGTCGTAGAACCCGACGAGGCGGACGAGGGGAAGCTGTACGACGATGGCACCGAGCACGACCAGTTGGGGTTGCTGGCTGCGGGAGGCTTCCGCGAGGTCACCCGCCGCTACCAGGTCGGCGGTCAGGATCGACGAGACGATCGCCGCCGCGATACCGAAGACGGCTGCGATCGTCGTCACCGTGACCGACCGAGTGTGTTCGTCCCACCCGTTGCCTGACTCCGTCGCCATACCACTCCGTCCGGTCGGCGCGGTGAAAAGCCGTTCGTTCCGGAGACGTCGCCCCCGAACCGTCCTAACCTCCGAATCCAGGGACAGAAACCGGAAAATTACACCGCATACGGCCTGGAACGTCCGGGGGCCTACCCTGTTATGGTGATGTTTTAAGCCCGAGGAGCGTTTCGAATCGTAATGATGAGTGCGACCGACACCGAGGACTCGATCGAAGACCTGCCGCCGAGCGCGAAACTCGTTTTCAAAGTACTCCAGTACGATGGCCCCCTGACGCAGAAACAGATCGTCCAGGAGTCGATGCTGTCGGCCCGGACGGTCCGGTACGCACTGGAGCGACTCGAGGGGATCGGCGTCGTGGACGAGAGCGTCTACTTCGCCGACGCCCGACAGAGTCTCTACTCCATCGAGGAGGCCGTCGCGGCCGACGGCAGCGGCGCCGACGCCGACGCCTGCTGCGCCGAGTGACGCCTGCTGCGCCGAGTGACGCCGCCCGGAGACGCACCGATCGCTGATCGATACTCCCTGCAGCCCCACCCTACGACCCGCGCGACGACGGCACCGCCGACCGTCACGGTAGAGCCCGTGCCGACCCGCCGGACCAGCCACGGGACCCACGCGTCGGCCGCCTCCGGAACGCTTAGCATCCGCCCTGTGTAACGGGGAGCCATGCACTGGCGCAACAGGCGACGGCTCCTCATGCTGGCCATGATCCCGCCGAGCCTCGCCGGGATCGTCACAGCCCGGCAGGTCCCGGTCGCCGGGCTCGCCAGACCGTACCGTGTCCTCGCCGTCTTCGTCGCGTTGATGCCCGTCCTGATGCTGCTCTCCGTGATGCACGCCCGCTTCGACACCCGCGAGTACCTCGCCGAACGCGGCCGTCTCGGTCCAGTCGTCGACACGCTGGGGGTCCTCGTCCTCGCGGGCTCGGCGGGCGGCCTCGCACTCGCCGCCGCCCTCGCGGCCGACGCACCCGGCGCGATCGCGATCGGTGGCGTGGTCGCGTACGTTGCCGCGCTCCTGTTCTTCCGGCGGCGCAACGACCCGTTCTACCTCGACACCGAGGAGATACTCCCCGAGCAGGAACCGCCGGATGTCGACGACTACCCCGAGGAGATCCAGCAGGAGTTCCGGGAGGACTGAGCGCCGTCCGGCGCCGGACCGCGCCGTCGAGCGAGCGGTCGCCGTCCCGAGGCCGATCAGGACGGGTGGACCGTGATCCGCTGGCGGCGGTCGATCGCGTCTTCCAGTTCGTCGGCGATGGCCGACCCCCGCGAGACCTGCACCTCGCCGCCCCGCGAGACCGTCGCCGTGAACAGGTACTCGCCGTCGGCCCGGATCTCGACGGTTTCGCCGGCGTGGCCCTCGACCGGAACGACGACGTGTCGCGAGGTCACCTCGGGTTCGACGACCTGGCCAGCACTCCCGCCGCCCCCGCCTCCGCCGCCGCTACTCGGGCCACCCGGTCCCTTCGGGTGGTTCGGGTTCTCGTCGTGGGTCCGGACGTCGATGTCGATGCCGAGGCGGTCCTCGACGTCGCTGATCCGGCCGCCGCCTTTCCCGATCACCGTCGAGATGTCGTCCTCCTCGACGTACACGACGGCCGTGTTCGAACCGACGATGTCGACGTCGACGTAGCCACGGGCGATCGACCGGATCTCGCGTTCGACCTCCGAGCGGGCGATCCGGGAGACGCCCGACTCCTCCGAGTCCTCCTCGCCGATGGGAACCGTGACGACCTGGCGGTTGAACGTGTAGATCTCGTACGCCGGCCGG
>CAZIVN010000307.1:0-2444 GCA_964542685.1 uncultured Halobacteriales archaeon | reverse complement strand
ATCTCGTCGGCGATCAGCGGGATGTCGTGAGTCGTACAGAGGTCGTGAATCTCCTGCATGAAGGCGTCGCTGGGGAAGCGGTAGCCGCCCTCGCCCTGGATCGGTTCCAGCATCAGGAAGGCGACCTCGTCGGGGTTGATGTGGCCGGTCTTCGGGTCGAGTTTCGTTCGGAGCAGGGAGGGGTCGTCCGCGTCGCCGGGGAAGAACCCGCAGGAACAGGTCGCCGCGTCGCAGGCGGTGTCGTCGCAGTAAGGGACGTCGTGGACGCCCGGAATCTCGGGGAACTTCCGGCGGTAGACCTCCTTCGATCGGTTCAGTGACAGGGCGCCGAGCGTGCGCCCGTGGAAGGCGCCGTCGAAGGTGATGGCGTACTTGGCGCCGTCGCGGTGGTCGTAACAGACCTTCATCGCGTTCTCGACGGCTTCGGCGCCGGAGTTCGAGAGGAAGACGGTGTCGGCGTCGTAGTGACTCGTCGCCTCGACGAGTTCGTGCATCAGGTGTGCCGGCCCCGGAATCTCCGCGTCCTCGGGCGCGTCGCCGCTGGAGAAGTAGAAGTCCTGGCCGGCGATCTTGTTGGGGTCGACGACGTCGAACGCCTCCAGATCGCTCATGATCTTCGGATTGTTGTACCCGAGCGGTGCGGCGGCGACGTGGCTGGTGAAATCCAGCAACACGTTGCCGTCGACGTCGGTACAGAAGGGGCCCTCGGCGTCCTCGGTGATGTCCCAGACGAAGTCGTAGACGTACGTGGAGGGTGCAGAGACGTCCTGGTGGAACTCCGCCCATCGGTTGGCCTTCTCGCCGGGCATCTCCCGGACCGTCGGCTCGGCGCTGTGTCGGTCCATGACGTTTCCTTCACGCAGGCCGGTGCTTAAACAGTTCGTTGTGGTTTCCGCAACGCTTGCGACGGCCTCCGTGCCGGGCAGCGGTTCGCTGACGCCCTGCAACGGCCGTTCGCGGGCGGTTTCATACGGTTTAGTTTCACTGTTTACCGGTGATCACCGGTCCCGTACGGGTTATCACCGGTAATAGATGAAACTAAACCGTATCAGAGCACGACCACGAGCGTCGCGCCCGCCGCGGCGGCGAGGACGGCGACGCTGTAGCCGGCGACGCTGACCGCGAACGAGCGACTGCCGCTGAACGCGGTCAACAGGGCCTTCACGAGGACGCTCGCGGCCGTCGCGACGAGCACCGTGATCACGGCCGTGTTGGCGGTGATGGCGCCGGTCCGGTACAGCGACACGGCAGAGGCGGTCACGCCCGCACTGGAGACCAGGCCCGACAGCGCGCCGGTGACGTACAGTCCGGCCGCGCCGAAGCGGGAACTCGCGACGGCTCCCGCGACGACGATGACGAAGAACACCGCGCCGAACCCGAGGGCGTTGCGCAGCGAGAAGGGGCTGTCGAGCGACATCTCCGCGTCCTCGCTCCAGTCCGCGATGGTCACGGCGACGGCGAGTCCGCCCAGGGCGACGGCACCGAGGGGGACGACAGCGGTGAGCAGCGGTGGCTCCGGCGAGCCGAAACTGAACCCGACGGCGATGACGAGGTTCCGAATCGCCATCGCGGCGTCGGCAAGCATGATCCCGGCGACGGCGAAGTCCGTCGCGTCGGGGCGCTGGCGGACGTGGTCGAGCATCGTCCCGACGACGGCCGTCGACGACGCCAGCCCGCCGAAGAAGCCCGTCACGGCGACCCCCCGCCCCCCGTAGTTCTGGACGACGGCGTAGTTGACGATACCGATGCCGGCGACGGTGACGACCATCAGCCAGACGATGCGCAACTCGACGGTCACCTCGAGGTCGCCGCCGGCCAGCGCGACCGGTTCGGGGGGTAACAGCGGGTAGACGACGAAGGCGAGGATGGCGAACTCGGTGGTCGAGCGCAGTTCCTCCCGCGAGAGGCCCCACGCGATGGAGTGCAGTTCCCGCTTGAGTACGAGCAACAGCGACGACAGCACGGCGACGGTGACGCCCTCGATGACGAACCCCGCCGCCACGAGCGCACCCACGCCGTAGGCCACCAGCATCGACACCGACGTGGTCAGGGAGAGACCGCCCGCCTCGTCGTCCAACAACCCCTGGACCGCGAGCAACACGCCCTGGACGATGACCAGCAGTCCGCCCAGCGCCACCAGCAGTTCCTCCCCGAGCGTCACGAACACTGCGGCGATCAGACTGATCAAGGAGAACGTCCGGATGCCGGCGGCCTTCTGTGACCACTCCCGTTCCAGCCCGAGAAAGAGGCCCAGCGCCGCCGCCAGTGCGATCCGGACAACACTGCTGTCGAGTGGCGCCGCCGCCAGCTGGTCGACCTGCCCGATCACACTCTATACTACTATTGAACGCTATATAAGGCTATTGAGTCGGGCACTCGACGGTCCGAGAGCGACCGCCACGGGGCAGGTATCGTTCCGGGAACGCTCCTGGGGCGTCTCCAGG